>DASQRJ010000584.1:0-3399 GCA_035642955.1 Acidobacteriaceae bacterium | reverse complement strand
CTGGCTTGGCCACGTGAAATTCCATGTTGTTGCCGGGAACCAGCGTGTGTGGATCGGCAAGCCACTGCTCCAGCGTGCTCTCGTTCCACACCACCTGCGCCTTTTTCAATGCCGGCGAATAATCGAATCCCGGCACCGAGCCGGAGCTCCTGCCAAAGACGCCCCGCAGCCGCGGCCCCTCGCGATCCTGATCCATCGCGTGGCATCCCGTGCATCGTCTCTCGAACACATCTTTGCCGCGCAGCGCATCGCCCTCCGTCAACGCTTCTCCCGGCGCATCGGATACGCGCAGCACTCCTCCGCGCGCCCACTGCGTCAGTGCCGCCACATCTGTATCCGTGAGAGTTGCGCTCCGGTGAATCACGCGATACTGTACCGGCGGCATCATGCCGGTCTTCGCCTGGCTCGCGATCTCTGCTCTCAGCCGCTCTTGTTCGTCCGCGCTGTATCTCTCCCATAGAGAGAGGTTCATCGCATCGCGCGCCCTAACAATATCGCGTTCCATCAACCAGGATGCCGGCGCAAACCGTCCGTACAGCGGAGCACGCGTCTCCGCCGAGTGGCAATCCGCGCACTTTGCCGTCAGTATGGCGCGCACCTCCGGAGACACGGGCGCATGCTCCATGATCTCCGCCGGTGCGTATCTCGACGTATACAGGCCCGCGTTCCCCAAGGGATGAGTATGGCCCAGCAGGAGCGATGCGAGCGCCCCCACCAATGCGCCCGCACAGACCACCGCCCCGATAACGACCACACGCCCCAGCCTGCTCATGCCTTCTCGGCCAGCGACGAGTCCACGATCGCCAGGTGGCTCTGCCGCGCGATGTAATGCACCCTCGTGATCCCCAGCACGCTCTCGAGCTTTCCCGCGGGAACCACCATCGGACCGGCATGGGGTGCACTGCCCGGTGCCGGCTGAGGAAAGGCGGTCGATGTCGCGGTGTGGAAGGCCACATTCCCTTCCACCTTCTGCACCGTCTGATGAATGTGCCCATTGAGCACCGTCACGGAGCCGAATCGCTTCAGGTAAGAAAGCGCCTCCTCGCCATCCTGTGTTCCCCAACCCCATTGCGGATACACCATCCACAACGGAATGTGCGCAAAGATCACAATCGGCGTCGAAGCGGAACGTGCAGCCAGATCATCCTTCAGCCACGCCAGTTGCTCCGCCCCCAGCCTGCCCATGGCATCGATCTGCTGCACGTTGTTCAGCCCGACAAAATGCACCCCTTTGTGATCGAAGCTGTAGTAGCCGCTCCCCACCGTGCCTTTGCCGTACCGCTCCCGGTAAAGCACGCCATCGTCGGTTGCAGTGTCGTGTTCGCCCGGGACATAGAAAGTTTGGCCGGCCTTCGCACCCGTGATGATCTGCGCTGCGGTGTCGAACTCGCCCGGCTTCGACGACTGCGTGATATCGCCGGTATGCAACAACAGATCCGGCCTCGCGGAAAGACCGTTGATCTTGTCGATCGCCAGCTTCAGCGTTCCCGCCACATCCTGATTCGCTGCCTTGTTGAACCCGATATGGCTGTCGCTGATCTGAACGAAGCTGAAGCCGGAACCGGCACGGGCGTTATCTACCGCGCTTTTAGCGGTCGCGGCAAAGATCTTCGATGTAGGCACGCCGCCCACCATCGTCCACAGCAGGCCGGTGCCCGCCCAGGCCATGCAGCTCAGAAAGTTCCGCCGGTCAATTCCATCCTTGGGCCCGGGTTGGGGTTGTTTCGTCTCGGCCGGGGTATCGCTCGGCGTATCCTGCAGCACACGGTTAACATCTGGCATATCCTTCACGGGTCGTTCCTCCACGGAAGCAAACTGCGCACCGGCGGATTTATTCCGTCGCCGTGGGAATAAACTCGGGACAAATTGGTTCTCCTGAATAGGAGGGCGGAGAAAGGCACCGATGGCGCTGCTGCCGTGGAAGAACGCGGTTCGCGAACGTGTCGCCACCCCCTCTGCATTTGAGGATCTGGCGCTTCCGCTGCTTCCTGCGCTTTACAACGTGGCCTCTTGGCTCACGCAGAATGCAACGGACGCGGAGGACCTGGTGCAGGAGACATTTCTAAAAGCGCTTCGCGGATTCGATTCCTTTGAGCCCGGCTCCAACTTCAAGGCGTGGATCTTCCGCATTCTCAGAAATACCTATCTCACCTCCCGCAGCGGCCTTCGCGCGCGGCGCACCGTCTCGCTCGATGAGCAATTGGACGAACAAGACGAGTTCGGTCCGCCCGTCTATCCTGAAGCGGCCATCGACCGCGCAACCCCGGAGCTCCATCTCCTTCGTTCCGCCGACCGTGCCACCCTGCACAGCGCCATGGAAAAACTCCCCGCGCCGCTGCTTGAAGTCATTCTTCTGTGCGATGTGGAAGAGATGAAGTACAAGGAGATCGCGTCGGTTCTCGATCTTCCCATCGGAACCGTGATGTCCCGCATCGCACGCGCGCGTGCAGCGCTGCGCAAATCGCTGGAGGGCGATACCTTGCATAGAGAGTCCCGCGCATGACCGCCCATCTTTCTGACATCACGCTCAACGCCCTGGTCGATGGCGAGCTCTCCGTCGAACAATCCGCCGCCGCGAAGGAGCATCTCGATCAATGCCCTGCATGCACCTCAAGCGCGCTGAATCTTGCATTGCTGAAAACAGCGACGGCCAGGGCCGGCCAGCGATACGCACTTCCATCTGAGTTGCAGGAACGCCTCCGCCGCCTCGCCTCTGCGGAGGAGGTTCATGCGCCGCGCACCCACGCCGGCACTCCATCCACGCGACTCCGCGCGCTCTCCTCAGCCGTCGCGATCGCGGCCATGCTGCTGGCAGTTGCCGCTGGCTGGATTCTCACCCAGCGGCATGCACAAACGTCGGAACTGGCTTCTCTCCGGCAAGCCGCACTCGTCACCGAGGTCTCGGACCAGCACATCGCCACCCTCGCAGCGAATCAGCCCCCCGAGGTGATCTCCTCCGACCGCCACACCGTCAAGCCCTGGTTCCAGGGAAAGCTCCCCTTCAGCTTCAATCTCCCGGACAACCTGCCGCAGGATACGAAACTGGACGGCGCGAACCTCACCTACCTGCACAACCGCCCGGTCGCGCAGCTTCTCTACAGCATCGGCCGCCATCATGTGTCGGTCTTTGTCCAACAAAGATCAGATCTCACGCAACCGAATCCACCGAAGGCGGAGCACTCGGGCTTCCACGTAGTGAGCTTCCAAACCGGCGACCTGGAATTCACCGCGGTCAGCGACGTCGACCCGGCGCGCCTCTCAGCTTTGGCGCAACTCCTCGAACAATCCCAGACGGCCCACTGACGCAGCCGCGATCGCACCAGGAGCGTCGGAGCCACAAGACCTCTGCAGTGCAGCATCCAGACCGCCACCTCTGACAGCCGGTCAGGGCGATACACT
>DASQRJ010000583.1:0-5802 GCA_035642955.1 Acidobacteriaceae bacterium | reverse complement strand
GATCCAGGACGAGTTGCATTTGACCGCGTCCGCGGGCGTCGCACCGAATAAGTTCCTGGCCAAGCTCGCCTCTGATTGGCGCAAGCCAGATGGCCTCTTCGTCATTCGGCCAGAGGAGGTGCAGTCGTTTCTTCTACCACTTCCCGTGGGACGCATCCCCGGCGTCGGGAAAGTCACCGAGGCCCGGCTAGGGCAAGCGAGCATACGAACGGTTGGCGACCTGTACCGCCTGGAGGCGGCTGATCTTGAAGCACTCTTTGGCCGCTACGGTCTTCGCCTTTACGAACTGGCTCGCGGGATCGACGAAAGCAAGGTAATTCCGAACCGGCCCACCAAATCGATTTCTGCGGAGGATACGTTCGAGCACGACATCCCACTCTCCGAGACCGAAGATCTGATTCGGCGTCTGGCGGAAAAAGTGTGGACGGCATCCCGCAAAGATGGCCGCGTCGCCCGGACTGTCGTTCTCAAACTGAAGACAAGCGACTTCCACATCCTTACCCGCAGTCAAACACCCGTGGTACCGCCGGCATCCTGCGCAGAGCTCACCGCGATCGCGCTCTCGCTGCGAGACCGTATTGGCCTGGGGCTGGACCGGCGCTTTCGATTGGTCGGCGTTGGTCTAAGCAATTTTCAAGAGATAGACCAACAACAACCGCCTCTCTTCGAATGAATTTTCATCCTTTGCATTGCGAAGCGACTTGGGATGTGTGCTGATGGGAGCAACGGGGCGACCATGCAGTCTGTTAAACGGTGCCGGGCGCTCCCAGCAGGTCTTCGATTCGCACAGGAAGCTGGCGCACACGTACACCGGTAGCGTGATAAACAGCAGCGGTAATTGCTGGCGCAATACCGGCCAACCCTATCTCTCCGATGCCCCGCGCTCCATATTCATTCAACAACGGATCCGGAATGTCGAGAAAGTGAACATCGATCTGCGGCGCGTCAGCGATTGTCGGAACGATGTAGTCAGCGAAGTTGTCGTTGATGGCGTGGCCGTTGCGCGGATCGTAGATAGTCTGCTCAAACAGCCCCATCCCGACCCCCATCACAATGGCGCCTGCCATCTGGTTGGTCGCAGTGCGCTTGTTCATGATGCGGCCGCCATCGACCACGCTGACCACACGACTCACCCGCAACCGCGCGATGCCCGGATCCCACTCCACCTCTACAAACTGCGCACCAAAGGAGTGCGTCGAGTAATTGTGCGACCTGGGATCGGCTCCCAAACCGCCGCTCTTGCCATCGCCATTGGCGCTGGCAAGGTTCGCCGTGCGCAGTATCTCTTGGTACGGAACTCCATTCGCAGCAGCCTCGCTTTTCACATGTACGCGACCCGCCGTCAAAGCAAGCGAATCTGGTTCCTTGCCTTCAAACGGCTCGCCTTTGGTACTGGATGCAACCTTTAGAACCACGTTCACAGCAGCATTCGCAGCATCGCTGATCGCCGGTATGAAGGTGGCAGTCGCAGTAGAGCCGCCAGAGGTTGGGCCGGGCGGCAGCGAGCTGCTGCCTAAAACGACATCTATCTTGTCGATCGGAATGCCTGTCTTGTCGCTCACAATCTGAGCAATCACCGTATACGTGCCGGTGCCGATGTCCTGCGTTCCACAGCTCACGCGCGCCGTGCCGTCATGGCGCAGCTCGACCGATGCCTCACACACGCCGCGATTGGCGCCCCAGGACGCGGCAGCCATGCCCCATCCAAGGATCAGGTCGCCTTTGCGCATCGACCCAACCTCAGGCGTGCGCCGAGACCAGCCAAACCGTTCTGCACCTACCTGCAAACACTCTTTAAGATGCCGCGAGGAGAAGGGCCGGTTCTTCTCCTCATCCGTGAGAGTGTCAAGGGAGAGCCGAAGTTCCACGGGATCTTTCTTCAGCTTGATGGCAAGCTCATCCATTGCAGATTCCAGCGCGAAGAGGCCTGGAACAGCGCCGGGACCGCGCATGGGCGTGGGCGTGCCCACATTGCGGCGTATCAATGCGGAGGTCACTTTGAGGTTCGCTGTGCTATAGAGGAACGGCGTCGCCTCACCGCAATTCTCGCGGATGTCATCTCCGTAACTCGTGTGGTTCCGGTAGTCTTGCTGCAAAGAAAGCAATTTGCCGTCGGGCGTTGCCCCAAGGCGCATGCGTTGCTGCGTGCGTGGACGATGGCCGGAGTTCGAAAACATCATCTTGCGGCTCAGCGTGAGCTTGACTGGACGATTAAGTTTGCGCGAGGCAGCAGCCGCAATCGCCGAATGAGGCCACGGGAAGAGCTTGCCGCCGAAGCCCGAACCGATAAAACGCGACACGACTTCCACGTTTTCTTTCGGCTCGCCGAGCACCTGGGCCATCACATTCTGATGGTTCATGACACCTTGCGACGATTCGTACAGCGTGTAGTGCTTGCCGTCCCACACCGCAACCGTGGCGTGCATCTCCATCGGGTTGTGCGTCTCCACCGGCGTGCTGTACACCTCGTCGACTTTCACCGGAGCAGAAGCAAAAGCCGCGTCGGTATCGCCTCGATGGCTCATCACACGCGGCCCCCCGGGCTGACCCTCGGGGGGCAAGCTATCTGACAACGAAGAGTCCACGTTGAACTTCGCTGGTTCGTATTCCACCTGGACGGCTGCGGCTGCCGCCTGCGCCTGCTCGAGAGTCTCCGCGACGACTGCCGCGACGTACTGACCCCAGTAGTAGACGGTCTCATCTTCGAAGGGAGGACGGCTTTCGCTGTTGCGGCCACCGGAGGCGTTCCGGTACAGGGGCATGACATTGCCGTGATGCATCACCAGCAAGACGCCCGGCATCGCCTCCGCAGCAGTGCTATCGATGCGCCGGATCGTCCCGCTGGCCACGGTCGCGCGAACTGGCACTGCATATACCAGGCCGGGGAAATTGTAATCCGACGCGTAACGCGCAGTACCGGTCGTCTTCAGCGGTCCATCTATACGCGGCACCATTGCGCCGATGATCTCGGACGGTTGCGGGGCATCGGGATCCATCACTTTGGGTGCAGCACCGTCCTGGCTGCCAATGAACTCAACGAACTCTTCGAACATCATGGGGATTTGCCCTCTGCCGCGATCGGCCGCGGCTAACCTCTCCGTTGACTTCTATGCGGACTGTGTGGACACGGTGAGTGCACGCACGATGCATCGCTTCGCGAGCTCGACCTTAAAGCCATTCTCGCTAGCAGGCTGCGCGTCCTTTAATGCCGCTTGGGCCGCTCGATGGAAGGTCGCAATATTAGCGGTTTCGCCCTGCAGTTCACGCTCTGCTTCGTAAGAACGCCAGGGAACCGTGCCCACGCCACCCAAGGCGACACGTACATGTTCGATCTTGCGGCCATTCACCTTGATGACAATTGCCACAGAAGCGAGCGCGAACTCGTAGGCGGCGCGATCGCGCAGCTTCAAGTAGTGCGAGCGAGCACCAGCAACAGGGGCAGGCAGCGTGACACTGACAACCAGATCGCCGGGCTCCAGGATATTCTCCCGGTTCGGTGTTGAGCCAGGCTTCAGATAGAACTCCTGGATCGGGATGCTGCGCTTGCCTTTCGCCCCCTGGACATGGATCGTCGCCTCCAAAGCCGTGAATGCGACATTCTGATCCGATGGATTGGAAGCGATGCACTGCTGGCTAGTGCCCAGGATGGCAAGCATTCGATTATGGCCGCCGATTGCAGAACAACCGGTACCAGGCTCGCGCTTGTTGCAGGCGTGCGCCGTATCGCGGAAGTAGACGCAACGAGTGCGCTGCAGCAGATTGCCTGCGGTCGTCGCCATGTTGCGCAGTTGGGGCGACGCACCGGAAAGCAATGCCTGAGAAAGTACGGGATAGTCGCGCAGGACGCTCGGGTGGTGGGCTACGGTAGAGTTCCGTGCCAGCGCGCCGATGATCAAACCTCCGCCGGGAGCCGGCTCAATACGCGAAAGCGGAAGAGCGTTGATATCTACCAACTGATTCGGTCGCTCGATATCGAGCTTCATGAGGTCTATCAGAGTAGTGCCGCCCGCCGCGAAGCGAACGTCGGCATACTGCTGTGCCGTTTTGGATTTAGCTCCCGCCTGAACTGCTTGATCCACAGTAGCCGGTCGGCTGTACTGGAAGGTTTGCATTGGCTGCTCCGTTGCACTGCTAAGGAAATAGACCGTTTCTGGTTAGGCGCTGCGGCGCACTGCTTGCACAGCGGCAACGATGTTGGAGTATGCGCCGCAACGGCAGATGTTCCCATACATCGCCTGCTTGACATCGTCGTCCGATGGCCCAACGGGTTCAGCCAGCAGAGCGACAGCGGACATAATCTGACCCGATGTGCAATAGCCGCACTGATAGCCGTCGTGCTCCACAAATGCGGCCTGCATCGGGTGCAGACGGTTCGGCTGACCGATACCCTCGATGGTTGTAATCTCGTCCGTCGAGTGCATCACGGCAAAGGAGAGGCAGGAGTTCACACGCTGGCCGTTTACATGCACGGTGCACGCTCCGCATTGCCCGTGATCACAGCCCTTCTTCGTGCCGGTGAGGTTCAGCTTCTCCCGGAGACAATCCAGCAGGGTGGTCCGAGGGTCGAGATGAAGGAGGTGACTTTTCCCGTTCACCCGCAGGGTGAGCGGTACTGTGCCCCCCGGCACTGGCGTATCCGACGCCTGGTCCAGAGCGGGCGAATTTGAGGTAGCCGCCGCTGCAAGTACAGGAGACGCCGTGGCTGCGATTCCAGCTGCGCCAAGATGCGAAAGAAAGGAGCGACGGGTGACTCGCCCGACGAACGGCTGTTCCGGGGCGCCGTCCTGTTGATCTTTCTCAGAGACCTCGGTTGTCGGAGTAGGCTTTCGATCGTCGGTCAAGGGAGCACCTCTATCTGAAATCTTTCAAAAGACCGGCCGGTCCGTCAAATTCGTTTGCCCGGGTGAGCCTCAACCTCGCAAGCTCACAGGAGGATGGCTAATCGCGGCGAGCTGATTGTAGGCTGACTGCGGCAGTTCGAGAGCTGCAGCGGCGACATTTTCTTCCAGATGTGCCAGACATTTCCAACCACGTCCACGGCACCAAACCGGCTTGCGCCAGCTGGATGCGCCTCCACTTTATCCGGCTCAGATTGATCCCTTCGGCGGAGAGCGGGTTGTTGATTTGCCATCTCTATTCTCAGAAAGCGAATCGGGTGAAATTTGCGCTACGAATGTTTGTCGAGCATCTCTTCTACTTCCCGGAGGAGCGGCATCGCTGGCTGCGCACCCGCACGGGTCACCGACAACGCAGCGGCTGCCGCGGCGAAACGCGCGCTCTCCTTCGGATTTCTGCCAAGCAACAATCCGACAGCGAATGCTCCGTTGAAAGCATCTCCAGCGGCAGTCGTGTCGACCACTTTCACTGCAATCGCGTCGAGTTGCTCTTCGATAGCATCCGTCGCAAGGTATGCGCCGCGCGCACCCATCTTTAACAAGATGCCCTCCGGCCCCTGCGTCAACAACCGCCGCGCACGCGACGCGACATCCTCATGGATTGCCGAGCGATTCGGCGCGTAAAACTCGGCTTCCGTCTCGTTGGGTGTAAACCATCGAACACGTTTCAACAAGCCTGGAGGGAGTGCCTGGGCCGGAGCCGGATCGAGGACCAATGGAACCTGATATTGGAAGCAGAGATCGGAGACGCGCTCGACGGTGTCGAGCGGAATCTCCAGTTGCGTTAATACGAGGCCCGCCCTTCGGATCAGATCGCGATGAGAGTCCACATACTCGGGCGTGACCTCCGCATTCGCACCCGGGGTGACCACGATGCAGTTTTCTCCCTCCGCGGAGACGACGATCA
>DASQRJ010000582.1:0-3380 GCA_035642955.1 Acidobacteriaceae bacterium | reverse complement strand
TCGCCTGGATACTTGAACATGCACTGCACCGAGCCACGCTGCACCCCGGTGTCGGGGCGGTACGGTCCTTTCGGATAGACATCGCCCTGAAAGTAGCCATCGTCATAGGGGTCGGAGTAGATGAGAACCCCGGCAGCGCCGTGTTGCTGCGCGATGTAGACCTTTACGCCGCGGAAGTTTTGGCCATAACGAACGAGAACGATCTTGCCATGGAGATCGATGTGGTTGTCGGCCAGCTTCTTGAAGTCTTCGGGCCGGCCGTAGTTGGCGTAGACGACGTCGCCGGTTACGTCCCCTGATGGAGAGGAGCCGTGGAAGGCAGGCAGGACACGCGGATCGTCCTGATAGGGATCAGAACTCACGTGTTCCTTTGAGGGTCCCTGCATTAAGACGTTTCCACTGCTGTCCATGGCGTCTACGTGAACCGATTGGGGCAGATTCATCCATGCTTTATAGGGAACGATCGTGGTTTCAAGCCCGGCAGCCTTGAACTTGTCTGCTACATACACCGCCGTGTCGTGATCCTCTTTCGAAGCGGCAACGTGCGGTGCGGCGGTCAGGATCTTCAGCTCCTCGCCCGCGAGTTTCGCATCGGGCACTGCCAGGAATTCGCGATCCACCTGCGCCTGCCGCGCAAAATCGCGATACCCGAATAGAGAATTGGGAACCGTAGCCGACTGTGCAAGAAGCGGCAGTGTGGGTGCGAGAAGTGCAGTCGCAAGCGAAAGTGAAATAGGGCGCATGAGCATGAAGTGAATCTCCTGACGGGGCGTTGCAGGACCTGAAAGAATAACCCATTTGCGAGCAGGGTTTTGCGTAGGTGGATGGGAAAATGATTCGCTGTCGCCGGCCGTCATGCCGTCGCCGCGTCCTCGGCTTGACCAGAGCAGCGCTATGCCACGGGCTGGGCACAGTGCGAGCAGCGCTTGGCCGCCGCGGGTATGTCGCTCAGACATTCCGGGCACGGCTTGGTGGTTGGCGGAGCCGCCGGCACCGGTTTCTTGAACTTGTTCAGCAGGGCATTCACCGGCACGACGACGAAGAAATATATGGACCCGGCGATCAGCAGAAAGGAGATCAAAGCGTTCAGAAAATCTCCGTATTTGATCTTGCCGCCGTTGATGGTGAGGATCAGGTAGGAGAAATCCGGCTTCTGGACGATAGCAGCGATCAATGGAGTGATGATGTCGGCCACCAGCGCGGTGACAATCGCGCCAAATGCAGCACCGATGACGACGGCAACGGCAAGGTCCACAACATTGCCGCGAAGGATGAAGTCTCGAAACCCTTTCAGCATTTCATTCTCCCAAGGAAAGGTAACGTTGCTGCTGCGACATGCTACCCCACTTCGTTGTCCATTGGGCAACAATCGCGAGCCAGCCACCCTTTCAGGAAGGCTTGGCGCGATGAGGCGGAGTGCAGTATGCTCGGGCGTGATCCAGCCGCAGGCAGACACCAAGATCGGCACCCATTTCCTCATCCAGCCGGGATGGCAGAACTCCGGTCCACACCACTGGCAAACGCTATGGGAGGACCGGTTGGGACACGCTGCCATGCGTGTGTCTCAGCAGGACTGGATGGTCCCGGAACGCTCAGCGTGGGTAGCAGCTCTGGAGCAGGCAATTCGCCGCACGTCCTCCCCGATCGTCATATTGGCGCATAGCGTTGGCTGCCTGGCTACGATCTTCGCCATCGCGGCGGCACCGGTTGCAGCAATTGTCCTGGTTGCGCCTGCGGATGCAGAGCGAGCGGACGCACCTGTGGCGCTCCATACCTTCACTCCCATTCCGATGCGACCACTCGGGGTTCCTGCGCTGCTTGTGGCCAGCGACAGCGATCCCTACTGCACACTGGACCGTGCCGAAGCCTTTGCTCAGGCATGGAAGGCAGACCTGGAGATTGTGACGAATGGGGGGCACATAAACGCCGAGGCGGGCTTCGGACCATGGCCCGATGGCTGGTGGACGGTGGGTGCGTGGCTGCGTCGTCACGGACTGGGCTGGCCTGAGAGCGAGAAGACGCATGCATAAGCTGGTGGCGAATGCCGATGAGGCGATTCGCGACATTTCTGATGGCGCGACTCTCATGCTGGGTGGTTTCGGCCTGTGCGGTATTCCGGAGCTGCTGATTGCCGCACTCGTACGCAAGAACGTCAAAGGACTGCATACCATCAGCAACAACATGGGCGTCGATGGCTTCGGCATGGGGCTGATGCTGGAAGCGGGCATGATCGCCTCGCATACCGGCAGCTATGTGGGTGAGAACAAATTATTGGAGCAGAAGGTGATCCGGGGCGAACTGGATCTCACACTGGTGCCGCAGGGCACACTTGCGGAGCGCATCCGTGCTGGTGGTGCCGGCATTCCGGCATTCTTCACGCCAACCGGGCTCGGTACTCCAGTGGCGGAAGGCAAGGAGATACGCGAATTCGACGGCAAGCGTTACGTGATGGAGCGCTGGCTGCGTGCTGATTTTGCACTGGTGAAAGCATGGAAGGGCGACCGCGCCGGCAACCTCATCTATCGCAAGACCGCCCGCAACTTCAACCCGATGATGGCGACGGCTGCGAAGGTGACGATTGCCGAGGTCGAAGAACTGGTCGAGACGGGCACTCTGGATCCGGATGCGATCGTGACCCCAGGGATCTATGTGCAGCGCATCTTCCAGGGAACGGCTTACGAGAAACGTATCGAGCGGCGGACGGTGCGGGCGGCTCCCTGATCCACTTGCTATTCGATCCAATTGCCCCAGGGATAGAGAAAGAGGAAGAGGATCATCGAGATGACCATGATGTCCATGTATAGAAGGATCATCACCGCGCCGTGATAGAGGCTCCAGCGGGCGCGAAGGCAGCGCAGTGTATCCCAGGTGCCGATGAAGGCCACGACAGTGGGCACAAGAAGCTTGAAGGATGGCGGATCGTCAGGCCAGTGCGCGAGCAGGAGAGATGCAAACAGACTGCCCAGCACGAGCACAGTGGCGCGAAGGAGCGAGCGCTGTCGGATATCAAGGAGACCGGGCAACATCACGAGAGGGCAACTATGAGTACTCTATCCAATCCTCTACCAAATTCGCAGGCTGTGGTTCCAGCGAAGACGTCCGATCTGGAGAAGCGTGAGCGCATCGTGAAGCGCGCGGCGCTGGAGTTGCGCGATGGCTTCTACGTGAACCTGGGGATTGGGATGCCTACTTTGATTGCGAACCATGTGCCGCCGGGGGTGGAGGTGGTGCTGCAATCGGAGAACGGGATGCTGGGCGTGGGACCGTATCCGCTGGCTGGCAACGAAGATCCAGACCTCATCAATGCCGGCAAGGAGACGGTGACGGAGATTGCCGGCACATCGTACTTCTCGTCGGCCGATTCCTTCGCCATGATCCGT
>DASQRJ010000581.1:0-4899 GCA_035642955.1 Acidobacteriaceae bacterium | reverse complement strand
TTCAGCACCAACGTCCAGCTGATCGACTCGTTGACGCGCTCGCGGTGCCGCGCAAAACCGGTCATGGAATAGATGGGCGGCGCCGGCGCGGCCTTTGGATTCGTCTGCCTGCTCAAACTTTGACTCCTGACACGACAGCGGGCTCGGCCATTCCATCCGCGTCGTCCGCAAACTGCAATTGATACAGCCGTTGATACATCGGCGAAGTGCGCAACAGCTCGTCATGCGAGGCGACGGCGGTGATCTGCCCGGATTCCACCACCGCGATGCGCGTCGCCCGGCGCACGGTGGAAAGGCGGTGGGCGATGACAAAGACCGTGCGGCCCAGCATCAGGTTGGAAAGCGCTGCCTGCACCAGCGACTCACTTTCGGTATCGAGCGAGGAGGTCGCCTCATCCAGGATGAGGATGGGCGCGTTCTTGAACAGCGCGCGGGCAATGGCGAGCCGCTGGCGTTCGCCCCCGGAGAGGCGAAAGCCCTTTTCCCCGATCACCGTGTCGTATCCCTCCGGCATGGCGGAGATGAAGTCGTGCGCCAGTGCGACGCGGGCTGCCTCCTGCACCTTCTCGAGCGGAATATCCGGCTGGCCATAGGCGATGTTGTTGCGCACCGTATCGTTGAAGAGAATGGTCTCCTGGGTGACGTTGCCGATCAGCCGGCGCAGCGACTCGGTCTTGAGATCGCGCACATCCTGGCCGTCCACCAGCAGACGGCCGCCGGTCACGTCGAAGAAGCGTGGTATCAGGTTGACCAGGGTGGTCTTGCCGGCACCACTGGGGCCAACAAAGGCAACCACCTCGCCGCGCGGCACGCTGAGATTGATGCCGGAGAGGACTTCTTTTTCTCCCTCGTCCGACGCGTAGGAGAAGCGCACATCTTCGAAGCGGATCTCGCCGCGAAAGCCCTTCACCGTCTTCGCGTGCGGCCGATCTCTCACCGTGTCCTGTTCGTCCATGAACTCGAATATGTTGCTGGAGGCGCCCAGCGCCTGCTGGAAGCTGTTATAGAAGAGCGCGAACTTGCGCACCGGATCGTAGAGTTTGAAGACCGCAACAATGAAGACGAAGAAAGCGCTCTCGGACAATGCACCATCGCGGATCTCGGTGCGGCCTACCAGCAACAGCAGCGCGATGGCGATGGAGCCGATGATATCCATGAGCGGAGAACTGATGGCCTGCGCACGCACCGAGCGCAGGTTGGCGAGAAAGAGCCGGCGCGCCGCTGCCTTGAAACGCGTCAGCTCCCAGAATTCCATCGTGAACGCCTTCACGATGCGATTGCCGGTGATGGTCTCGTGCAGGATGTTCTGGATATCGGCGAGCTTGTCCTGACCGTGCCGCGTGGTATGCCGGACACTTCTTCCAACGCGGCGCGCGGAGCTGATCACCACCGGGATGAAAAGGACCAGCACCCAGGCCAGCTTGCCGCCTACGACGATAACGACGGCTGCAGTGAAGAGCAAGGTAAAGAACTGCTGCAGAAAATCCGAGAGCACGGAAGACATCGCGAACTGCACGCGTTCGATGTCGTTGATGAGAGTGGAAAGGATTGTTCCCGTGGCGTGGGTCTGGAAGAATTGCACAGAGCGCCGCAGGATGGCCTGATAAAGATCGTCCCGCATATCCATGATCATGCCGAAGCCGGCATAGTTGATCAGATAGGTGCCCGCGTAGTCGCAGATTCCCTTGAGCACCGTGGAGACAATGAGGGCAAAGGCGACGATATTCCAGGGGTTGTGCAGATCCGAGGGCACAAGCTGCTGCAGGTTGATGGAGTAGCGGCCGCTGAAGAGGCTGAGATCGCGGTCCGGCGATTGTGGATTCAGAACCGTCTTGAGAATGGGTCCGACGAGCAGGACGCGGAAAGCATCCAGCAACCCAACCGCCGCCAGCAGGACAACCGCCGCAATGGACTGCACCGCATAACGGCGTACATAAAACAGCATCCGCCCGATCCGTCGAATCTGGCTCACGGACGCATCTCCGCGTGGCGGATCTTCAGGATCGCAGGCAGGTCACACCGCGTCAGCAGTGGTGGCGGTTGCATGGGGATATTGTAGCTATATGGGGCATGACTGCCGCTCATCTCAGCGTGGCAGGTCCCGGTGTGTGTTTTTGACCCGGTACCCGGTCTTGGCCAGCCGCTTGCGGATCTCCTCCGCGATCATGACGGAACGGTGCTGTCCGCCGGTGCATCCGAAAGCGACGGTAAGATAGCTCTTCCCTTCCTGAATGTAGTGCGGCAGCAGGAAGAGAAGCAGGTCGGTGGTCTTGTCGAGGAACTCCTCGGTCTGCGGGAATTGCCGGATGTAGCGCGCGACCTTGGGATGCTTTCCCGTGAGCGGCCGGAACTCCGGAATGAAGTGCGGGTTGGGCAGGAAGCGCACATCGAAGACCAGGTCCGCCTCCAGCGGCACGCCATTCTTGTAGCCAAAGCTGACGAACGAGACCATCATATTTTTCGCAGAGGTCTCGCTGCTGCCGCGTTCGAACTTGCTCAGAATGAAGGCGCGCAGTTCGTGCACATTGTGCTGCGAGGTATCCACCGTCTCGTCTGCTACGTTGCGGATGGGATCGAGCAGGCGGCGCTCGGCGTCGATCGCCTTCACGACAGTTTCCGACCGCCCGAGCGGGTGCGGGCGTCGCGTCTCGGAGAATCGACGCAGCAGCACGGCGTCGGATGCCTCGAGGAAAAAGACCTGGGTCGGCAGCACCTTGCGAAGTTTATTCAGCAGTGCGGGAAACTGATCCAGCCGCTGCCCTTCGCGCACATCGACGACCAGCGCGGCACGCTGAATCTCTCCGGACTGACGCACCAGGTCGGCAAAGGCCGGCAGCAGATCCAGGGGCAGATTATCGACGGAGTAGTAGCCGAGATCCTCAAAGGCCTTGAGCGCAGACGCTTTCCCCGAGCCGGAGAGCCCGGTGATGATGACCAGTTCGCGAGGCAGGCCGTCGTGCGGCACGTGATCCGTCAAACGGTGGGTGGCGTCGTGCTTCGTTTTCCGAGCCGGACGCGGGCTCGCTGGGGGTGCGGGTTTGCGCGGCATGGCCACATGCTAAAGCATTTCCCGTGAAAACAAAGTCCTGCATCGCAGCACTTTCAGAGAATTGATCCGTAGAAATCGCGCTTACTGCGCCCAAATGCGGTGCGGGCGCCCCTTTGAGAGACGCCCGCAGCCGATTGCCAAAGAATAGGAACCGGTCAGGAAGGCAGCGCGATCAGCTCCATGACGCCGTCGCGGCGCCGATGCAGCACCTGCAGATCTCCGACCGGGTTGCGAAAGACGAAGACGTCCTTATCGCGGAGTTCGGACTCCTTGACCGCCTCGTCCAGCGTCATGGGAAGCTCCGAGAGGCAATCGTCACAGTGCACCACATGCGGCTCGGCGATCTCTTTCCCGTGAGACGGACTGTGCACCCGCACCGGCGCGGGCTTGCGGCCATTTCCATTGCCGTTGGTGGTCTTCGCCGGCATCTTCGATGCGGGAAGGATCGGTTCATCGACCTCCGGCAGGGCGGCAACCGACATCGGGTTGTTGCGCGGACGCGAGAGTTCGGGTTCGTAGGCGCTCTTCCCATCCTTGGGCTCTCGCGTACGGGTGCGGAACTTATCCTTGTGTTTGATGGCCTGGAACTCGGCCTTGGCCAGCGCATCGCGGAGCGCGGTCTCCATAACCGGCGATTCACACAGGCCCACGATCGTTTGGAACTTAGTTTGCACGGTCACTTCCGCGGTATGACGGTACTTCTCTTCCGTAAGAATCACGTGAGCGCTGCAACCTCTACCCACCACTTTGCCGACCCGATCCAAGCCCTCCTCAGCCAGCCGACGGAGTGAAGGGGTAATCGCGATCTGGCGTCCGGTGTATTCCACCTGCATAAGTGAACCTCCTAGGTGTAAAGATGCAAATCCCGCGAGGGGAGATGATCGTACACCAGGAGACGCAGTGTATTCCTCAGGATCGCATTGAGGGTAGTGCTCAGGTGCGCACGCGGCGCTGGTGGGTGCTGGGGATCCTCATATCTTCGCGATACTTAGCCACCGTCCGGCGGGTCACCTGGATGCCCTGGGATTGCAGCACGCTGGCAATGAAGTCATCGGTCAGCGGCTTCTTGGGATCTTCGTCATCGATCAGCTTCTTCACCTTCCGCCTCAACAACATAAGCGGCGTCGCAGCGCCTTCCGGACCGCCCGCGGCCTCAGAAAAGAAGTAGCGCAGCTCGAAGACTCCCTGCGGGGTGTGCACATATTTGTTGGAGACCGCGCGGCTGACGGTAGAGGGATGGACCCCGATCTCTTCGGCGACGTCCTTGATCATCATGGGCCGCAGCGCATCCACGCCACGCTCCAGGAACTCCGGCTGCCGGCGGACGATCGCCTCGCAGGTGCGCAGTATGGTGCTTTTGCGCTGCTCGATGTTACGAATCAGTTGCAGCGCGGAGCGGTAGCGCTCCTTCACGTACTCCTTTACCTCTCGCTCGGTATCGCTCTGTGCCAGCAGTTTGCGGTACCCCTGGTTGAGCCGGAGGGTGGGCAGATCCTCTTCATTCATCACGACCACAAACTCATCGCCGCGCTTGACGAAGACCACATCCGGCTCGATGAGCCGCGCCTCGCTGCGGTTGTAGCGCTGGCCCGGGCGGGGGTCGAGCGCGCGAATCAGTTCCACCGCCTGCTGGACATGCTCCGGCGGCTTCGAGACGGCGCGGCCCAGCGCGGTAAGATCGCGCTTCTGCAGCAACGGCAGGCACTGGTCGATGATGTGCATCGCGGTACGGAAGAGCGTGCGGCGCGCAACGACCTCCGCCTCGTCTTCGATCGCCGCGTCGGCCTCGCCGAAGATCAGATCGTACTCATGCTCCTGTTGGCGGACCTGCAACAGGAGGCACTCGCGCA
>DASQRJ010000580.1:0-10742 GCA_035642955.1 Acidobacteriaceae bacterium | reverse complement strand
ATTGGTCGAGATAGAGAAGAAGACCAGCATGAAGCCGGCATAGAGCGTCAGCAGCCAGATGGTGCGGCTGCGAAACCGATCCGCATGCTCCTCTAACTGCAGATTGCTCAGCCACCGAGCGCGGGTGCTCCACCCGCGCCGCACCACCAGCGGCAGATAGAGGCTCCACGGCAGCAGCCACGCAATCTGTCCAATCCAATACACCCATCCCGGCTGCTTGTTGTAGTCCACCGGGTAGCGCTTGCCCAGGAAGCGCAGCACATGCTCGTTGATGAAATAGAAGTAGAAGAAGCCGTGCACGTGACCGAATGTCGGATGGTTGCCGACTGGATTGCCCTGATCCGGATTGCGCAGCCCGGCTAGAATGTGCCACGGTGCGGCGACCGCGAGGAACAGCAGCAGGCCGGTCACCACGCGCATCTCGCGCCAGCGGCGCCATTCACCGGTGACGGCAAGCCACGGCAGCGCCGCCGCGAAGAAGAAGACCGGAGCGATCAGACCTTTGGCCAGTGTCGCAATGGCGAGCGAGGCCCAACTCACGTAGAACATCCCGGGCCGCCGGTCCTCCAGCCCCAGTAGGAAACAGTACAGCGCGAGTCCGATGAAAAAGGTCAGCAGCGCTTCCGGTATATCGATTCGGGTAAAGAGAAAGATGCCGATGCCGGTCAGCAGGGCTAGTGCCGCATAGAATGCCGCCCGTTCATTGAATGCGCGGCGAGTCCAGTGCCACGCCAGCATGGCCGTTGCCAGCACGCCCAGCGCCATGGGAAGGTGCGCGGAGAAGACGTTATAGCCGAAGATATGATCGTCGATGGCGGTGAGCCAGTAGGGCAGGGGCGCCTTTTCGAGATACCGGATGCCATTGATCTTTAAAGTCACCCAATCGCCGGAGAGCGCCATGTGCTGCGCGGCATTGGCGTGCGCGGCATCGGCATCGTCGAGCAGGGGTGGTGAGAAAAGCGCGGCGAAGTAGACGGCAAACCAGACCAGCAACAGAATGGTCCAGGCGCGCCGAGTGGAGAGAAAGCGCGCGGGCGCAGTATCTGTCTGGACCGGAAGTACGATGGGATGAGACATGATCGAATCAGCAGAATATCAGCCGGGTCAGGCCGCCCCGAGTAGCGACGCTTCGCCGATGCTGGAGCATCTGCGCGAGGTTGCCGAGGCGATGCGGGCTACGCTCGACGCCTGCCGCAAACATGGTGAGACGCCCAAGGTGGAAGCCGTCCACCACCTGCGCACCGGTACGCGGCGTGTCGAGGCCACGCTGGAGACCCTGGCGCGTGAGGCTGGCGCCCGCGGCCTGAACCAGGCAGCGGAAGAAGCGCGTCAGCGATGGCTGCGGCAGTTGAAGAAGGTGCGCCGCGCCTCAGGGACGGTGCGAGACTTCGATGTCCACCGCGAACTTCTGGCGGACAACTTTCTGCCGGCGGAGGAAGAAGCGAAGCCGGCCGAAAATGCTGTAGATGCCGCTCCCCAAAGTTCACCGCTTGTTGCACAGGCCCGTTTGCTCGACGCGTGGCTGAAGAGCCGGCGCTCCGATGCCGCACAAGCGCTCTCGAAGACGCTCGAGGATCACGCGGCCCGTTTGCTCGATGCCGAACAGCAGTTTCTGGCTGCCATTGCGAAGAGCCGCTCCATCTATCGTCGTAGACACCGCCCGGCGGCACGCCTCGCGCTGGAAGACTACCTGCGGCTGATGGACGCGATGCCCCATCTCGATCAGGAAAACCTGCACGACTTTCGCAAGGGCGCGAAGAAAGCGCGTTATGTCGCGGAGTCGGACGAGAAGGATCCGGCAGCCGAGGCGATGGCCAAGACGATCAAGCGGGTGCAGGATGCCATCGGCGACTGGCACGATTGGGATGTGGTGCGGGGAGAAGCGCGGGAAGCCCTGCATGGTGGCGGGGCAGCGCTCGAGGCACAGCTTGAGCTGCACACCAGGCGCGCCTACGAGCGCGCGCTGCGGATCACCGCGACCCTGGGCCGCCGCTTCATCGGGGAATGGCAGGCCTCCCGGCCGCGCCGCGGACGTGCCGCGCGTGCGGCCTCCAGGAAATCCAGTTAATGTAAGGTTCCATGCAGAGAATCCAGACGCTCGCGGCGATTGACATCGGATCGAACTCCTGCCGTCTCAAGATCGCGCGCATCGAACAGCATCGCCTGAAGGTTCTGCACGAAGATCGCGAGGTGACGCGCCTGGGCGCCAGCGTCTTCGAGAGCGGAATGATCTCGCCCGATGCGATGGCCGGCACCCTGCGTGCCCTCAAACGCTTCTATAAGGCGGTGCAGGAGACTGCGGCGGATCGTGTGCGCGCGGTGGCTACCGCCGCATTGCGCGACGCAAGGAACGCCCAGGCCTTTGTCGCCTGGGTGAAGTCCGAGACCGGCTGGGATGTGGAGATCATCTCCGGACTGGAGGAGGCGCGGCTCATCCATCGCGGGGTCATGCGCGAAGCGCGCACGCAGGGCCGCTGCCTGCTGGTCGATCTTGGTGGTGGCTCGTGTGAAATCACGCTGTCGGATCGCAAGCGCATCGTCGAGACGATGAGCCTCCCCCTTGGCGCCGTCCGTCTGACCGAAGAGTTTCTGCACGAAGCCGATCGGCCGGCGCCCGAAGATATCGCACGCATGAAGCGGTACATTCGCCGCGAGCTGGGCAGAGCGGGAAGACGTTTCGGAAGTCTGTCGCGCGTGCAGGTCATTGCCACGTCCGGCACGGCTGCGGCTTTGGTGCAGGCCAGCGTCGTGATGAAGCTGGGAGGCCGGCCAGCCCAGCGCTCCAACCGCGAGACCCGTACTGCGGAGGCGCGCGCGGTACGCCGCCTCGCCACAAAGCTGTCAAAGTTGACCAATCAGGAGCGCGGCAGGGTGCCGGGAGTGGGACCGCGGCGCGCAGAGATCATCGTGGCCGGAGCCGAGGTCTACGCCGAATTATTGGAGCACTTCGGGCTCGCGGGCTTCCGCTACTCCGAACTCGGCTTGCGCGACGGGATACTTGCCCAGATGCTGGCCGAGCAGGATGCGCGCACCAGTGCCCACCAGCAGTTCGAGCGTGACCGCTGGGAGAGCGTGCTCGCCACTTGCAAGCGGTATGGCGTGGACCCGCGATTGGCGGAGCCGGTGCGCGCCCACGCGGCGCAGCTCTTCGGCGATCTGCAATCGATGCACGAACTGCCGGCGGATTACCGGCAGTGGCTCGAAGCTGCGGCCATGATGCGCGACGTCGGCAAGTACATCAATTACCAGGGACACCATCGGCACGCGCAGTATGTCATCGCCGGCTCGGAGCTCTATGGCTTCACCCCGCAGCAACGCTCGATCGTCTCGGGCATTGCGCGCTATCTGGGAAAGTCCAGGCCGGCTCCGCAGGATCGCGCCTTCCGCTACATTGTCCCCGCCGACCACGACAATGTGAAGCGCGCCATCGTGCTCCTGCGTCTCGCCGTCGCGCTGAATCAGGATCGTGCAAGCGACGTGTTGCGCGTCACCGTCCGGGTTTATCCCAAACGTGTCGCTTTGAATATCCAGCCCGGACGCACGGGTGCGGAACTGGAGCTCTGGTCGCTGCGCAAAGAATCGGACTACTTTCGGGAGGTCTTTCGCCGCGAGCTTTTCGTGGCGCTTGCCTGAACCAGGCGCAGCATGCGCGTGTCCACGAGTCCCAGCAACTGAGCGGGACGGCGGTTCACGTCGATCCGTGCCATGGCCCCCTTGCGGAGACGTAAGTTGGCCCGTCCTCCACGCTGTCCCGCGATCAACGCCCCGGCAAACTGGGCGAGATTCGGATTGTGGCCGACCAGCAGGACTGTCTCCTGCCCTGCGTGCTTCGCCAGCATGGCTTCGAAATCGGCGAACTTTCCGCTCGGCTCCAGGCTCGCGTCCGCGGCAATCTTCTGCTCAAAACCGATCTCCGTCGCCACCAGGGACGCGGTCTGCAGAGAACGCTTCAGAGGGCTGGAGAGAATCGCGTCGAAACTGACGCCCATTGCGTTCAGGTAGGCGCCGATCAACAGGCATTGCTGCTTGCCTTCCTTGTCCAGACCACGCTTGCGGTCGAGCAAAGGATTCTGCCGTCGAGCTCCGGCGCTCGCATGTCGAAGAATATAGAGGATCATAGTGAAATCGGGTGAGTGCCCTTTGCATACTGCGAGGTCTGTAACCTCATTGTAACAATCCCATCCAGCCAGTTCGGTCCCGCGTTCATCACACAAGTGGGCAGCGCGGGCCTCTTCTCGAACAACAATCTGATCTCTATAGGATGAGGCGAGTGAAACTGGCACGTCGTTTTGCAGGAATCGCAGCCGTAATCATTGCTCTTCTTCTTGGCTGGTTCCTGGGAAGATTTGCCATGCGACGATCATCCTCTACGTTCGCCGGTTCTCCATCCAGCGCTGCGTCTGTGCCGCCGGCATCGGGCACGCCTTCTGCCGCCGACCTCGCGCCAACGCTTGTCTATGCCCACAACATTCAGCTTCGCAAAGGGCCGAACTTTCGCATTTACATCGTCTGGATCTCCGGCCAGATGCTGCGAACAAAAGCGAATGTGAATCCCTCGTTCGACGATCCGGCGTCCTTTATCCTGCAGATCGAAAAGGGCGTGATTCACGCCAATATCGGTGACATCTGCAAGTACCTGAACTCCACCAGCGCGAAGGACGCCCCGCTGAAGAACATCGACATTCAGCCGGAGGGCGAACTCATCAAGATTCACGGCACGGTGAAGAAGCTGGTTTCGCTGCCGATCGAAGTGGTTGGTTCCCTCGCGGCAACACCCGACGGTCTGGTGCGCCTGCACGTGCAGCACATTTCCGTACTCAAGGTCCCGGTGAAAGGACTGCTCGGCACCTTCGATGTAAAACTCTCCGATCTCGCGCACTCTACCAACATGCCGGGGGTCACGATCTCTGGCAACGACATTGTCTTCGACACCGAGAAGCTGCTGCCGCCGCCGCACATTCGCGGCCGGTTGACCACCGTACGGGTGAAGGCCCCAGACATTGAAGTCGTCTACGGCAATGCGCCGAACGATCCAACCCAACTGGCGCAGTGGCATAACTTCATCCGCTTTCGCAACGGCGCAGTCGACTTCGGCAAGCTGACCATGCATAACGCCGACCTGACCATGATCGATGCAGCGAACGAGCCCTGGTTCAACCTGGACCTGGTGAACTATCAGAACCAGCTCGTGAACGGTGACACGCGCATGACGGCACAAAAGGGCGTCGAGATTTACATGCCAAGCCTCCAGGCGCAGGCGCCCAGGCCGGCCGGCCAACGCGTGACGCTCGACTGGCTGAAGAATCGGAACGCCTCGCTTCCGCCGGATGTGGCGAAGAAAGCGAAGGCGCACTAATCAGAAATCGGAACGGGCTCAGGAATCGGAACGGGCTCAGGTGTAGTTCACCGGAAGCGGTTTCGGTTCCGGATCGAGCGGCGCAGGATCGGGATCAGGTTCAGGAAAGCCGGGGCCATCCGGTTCTGGATTGGGAGGCGGGTATGGATCGGGCACGACATCCGGCGGAGTTCCAGGAAATCCCCCCATATGCATCGTGGAAGGCGCGGCGGTGAGAGAGCACTCGACCATATCCTCTGGGATGACGTCGTATGCCCCTCCGTGTTGCTTCTGTCCTTGTTTCGTGGTCAGTTTCGTGGCCAAGATCCGTCTTTACGGAGACGGACTTCGCCGCCAGCGCTCGCTGGTCAGGACTCCCCACAGCAACTCACGCCGGTCTTCCAGCATCCACCCGGATTCGCGCAGCACGCGTGCGTGGTCCGGGAGACGACGGGTCTTCAATCCCGTCAGCAGGCCAAAGGCGATATAGAGTCCGTGCACGATCCACCATCCCATGAGCCGACCCGGCATGCGCAGCGGAATGGCAAAGTCAGAGATCACCCACAACGCGCTCTTCTCTACCGCTGCATTCACGTGCGCCAATAATGAGGCGATCTCCGCCTCGTTGAAGCAATCCAGAAAGAAGTGGCTGACGACGAGATCGAAGGGTGTGCCGGGAGATCCTGCCGGCGCATACTCGAGCGCGTCGGCATGTACCAGCCGGACCTGCGCCTCACCTGGCAGCCGTCGCGCGAGCTGGTGCAGCATTTTGCTGCTGGCGTCCACTGCGGTGGCTTGGATCTCTGGCGCGCGTCGCACCAGCTCTGCCAGAAACCGGCCATCGCCGTCCCCATAGACGAGAGCGCGCTTGCAGAGGGCCATCTCCTCCAAGCGTAATTTCCTGCATTCATGCAGATACGATCCAAAGCTGAAGTATTCCATCCAGCGATAGGGGCGCGCCAGGCGATCGAACTTCGCCGGCGCGTTCATCGCGCAAACCGCTCCACAACCGGCAAGAGCAGCGGGGTCAACAGAGCGAGATCCGCGGCGATGCGGCGGCCGCCCTCGCGCAGCCCTGAGCCGTCGATAAGCAGCAAGAGTATGGCGCTGAGCGCTGCGGCAAAGCCCAACCAGCGTGCCGGCTGATGGATCAGAATGAGACTGAAGCAACTCAGTGCAATCACCAGCCCTGCAAGCCACTCTATACGGCCGCCGCGACGGTGATGCTCCCAGTCTTCAATGGCCACACAGTTCAGCCAGCAAAGCAGGGCGAAGAGCGGACAGAGGAGCAGCAGAGGATGATGTCGCGGCATCCCCCCCGCGCGTCGGCGCGCCTCGTCCCAGGCAGGAAGTGCCGAGGCAGCGGCAAAGAGCAGCGCCGTGGCAAGCTCCTTGGGAAAGTAAGGAAGCGATGCGCCGCGTTCCCGTACCGGCAGGTGCACCAGCACCAGGTAAAGCAGCGCAAGCGCGCCAAGAACACAGTAGGAGGCGATAAGAGAACGCGGCATGCGTGCAACCAGCACGGTGAGGGCCAGCGCTACGGGCGCCGCCATCGCAAGGAACCATCGGCGGTGGCGATCGTGAAAGCGATGCCGCTCCCGGAGCGTCTCTTCCGGCGAGAGTCGCGCATCCAGCAGCCGGTCGGCTACATAGAAGAGCCACGTTCCCAAGGCCAATGCGGCAGGAAGCCAGGGCGCCAGCCGCAGGCGCGCCGCACGCCCAAAGGCCCAGCACCACAGCGCCGCCACCGTGGGTGCATCCAGGCTCAGAATGTGCCAGTAGCGCAGCAGTGTATGAGGGAAGCGCAGCAAATCTCAGTGTAGCGTCGATCTACCCGGGCTCCGACACCGTGCTAGAGCATCTTCGGTATCGGTGTAGACCGTCCAGCGACCGCTCTGGTGGCTTTTCGTTTAAGGAAAAGCCACACCGAATGCCTCTCGGCGGTTCATCGTATTACCGAAAATGCTCTATCGTTCGGCCGCGATCAGCACCTTTTGCAGGGTGAAGGAACCGTCCGGTTGGACATCGAAGAACGAGCGCACCTCGTCCGGCGCCGCGCTCCACAACGCATGGATGGCGGCAATTCGTTCCGGTGCTGTCCGCTGCCGCTCTGTCCAACTGGAGAATTCGAGCGCCACCGGCCATTGTTTGCGCAGGCTCGCCGTGAAGCCAGCATCGCGAAACAGCGCCAGCCACTCCCGTGTGCTGTAGTCGCGGATGTGGGAGGGATCGCGCAGAATCTCGACGGCCTGTAGATGGGTGTCGAGCAGCGGCGTCTCACCTCCGGCGGTATCGATCATCAATGCGTGGCCTCCGGACTTCAGCACACGCCGCACCTCCCGGAGGGCCGCCGGGAGATCGTGCCAGTGATGCGCGCTGTAGCGGCTGATCACAAAATCGAAGTGCGCGTCCGCGAAGGGAAGCACCTCCGCCATACCCTGGACGGTGGAGATATTCTTGATCCCGCGCACCGAAGCTTCCCGTTGCACTACCGCGAGCATCTGGGCCGTCGGGTCATAGGCCGTTACCGAAGCGGCGTGGGGCGCGATGGCAAAGCTGACGTGGCCGGCGCCGCATCCCAGGTCAAGCACAACGGCGCGCGGCGTCCCCGCAATCTCCCGTCCCAGCAACTCCAGATCCTCGCCGGTGGCATGCGTCACACTCTCCAGATAAGCCCGAGCCGTTGCCCCGAACTGCTGCGCTACGAGAAGATCGTGATCCATGGCCGTTTTCTCTCGTTTTCTCTCCTAGACCCTGGCGTCTTGGATGCAGCAGATGCGCCGCGCTGTTTCAGGAGAGCGGCACGGCGGCAGCGTCGTCCTGACCGGAGCGGACGACCGGCCGGTTGGCTTTCTTGCGCGCCGGAGCCTTGCGGTGCGCAGCCGGGTTCGTCACCGTGCCGACGTGGCCTATTTCGACTGCCGGGGGTATCTGGTCCGCGGTGACGCGCCCTTCCGCGAGTTGCATGAAGAAATCCTGAGCGGAGAACGCAGCCTTGCCGCCGACTCCGTGGATACGCCGGTACTCGCCGCTGGGTTCGAGGATGCGAGTCTTCGCCGTGTCGGCCAGGTAGGCAGCGAGGATCTCATCCTTGAGCCGGGCGCGGAGCTGTGCATCGTTGATCGGAAACAGCACCTCGCAGCGCTCGAAGAGGTTGCGCGGCATCCAGTCTGCACTGCCGCAGTAGATGGCTTCCTCGCCGCCGTTGGCGAAGTAGAAGATGCGGCTGTGCTCCAGAAAACGCCCCACGATCGAGCGCACGCGGATGCGCTCGCTGAGTCCTTTCACGCCCGGACGGAGCGAGCAGATGCCGCGCACGATCAGATCGATCTCCACCCCCGCCTGCGACGCCTCGTAGAGTGCCTCGACAATGCTCTTTTCCAGCAGCGAATTCATCTTTGCAAGAATCCGCGCTGGCCGGCCTTTGCGCGCATGGTCGGTTTCGCGCTTGATCATCTGCATGAATTGTTCGGCCAGGGTAAGCGGGGCCACCATGAGAGGCGAGTAGTCGTCCGACTCCGAGTGCGCCGTCAGGTAGTTGAAGACTGCCTGCATGCTCGCTGTAATCGCCGGATCGCAGGTTAAAAGGCTGATGTCGGTGTAGAAGCGCGCCGTGTTCGGGTTGTAATTGCCGGTGCCCAGGTGAGCATAGCGCCGGGTCACGCCGTCTTCATCGCGTCGCACCATCAGAGCCAGCTTGCAGTGCGTCTTCAACCCGACGATGCCATGAAAGACCTGTACGCCGGCATCTTCCAGGTTGCGTGCCCAGCGAATATTCGAGGCCTCGTCAAAGCGCGCCATCAACTCCACCACGACGGTGACTTCCTTGGTTTGCGCGGCTTCGATCAGCGCCGTGAACATGGGCGAGTCCGCCGAGGTGCGATAGAGCGTCTGTTTCATCGAAAGGACGGCGGGGTCTTCCGCGGCGGCTTCGATGAAGCTCACGACACCGTCGTAGGAGTCGTAGGGATGGTGCAGCAGGATGTCGCGGCGCTGGATCTCCTCAAAAATATTCGCCGAGTTCCGGTTCAGGCGCAGCTCCCGCGGGGCAAACGGAGCATATTTCAAATCGGGCCGCGGAGTATCGGTGTAGAGCGTCATGACGCGTGACAGATTCACCGGGCCATCGGTACGCACCACCTGCGATTCATCCACTTCGAAGTTCACGCGCAGCCGGTCGATGACATCGGGGTCGGCGCCCTCTTCGATCTCCAGCCGCACCGCATCTCCTTTGCGGCGGTTGTGCAGCTCCGTACGTACGCTTTCGAGCAGCGAGCGCGTCTCCTCCTCCTGCAGGTACAGATTGCTGTTGCGCGTCACCCGGAAGGCGGCGGTAGAGAGAACCTCGTATCCCCGGTACATCCGCGCGGCATTGGCCTCGATCAACTGAAAAAGAAAGATGTAATCGATGGTGCCCCCGGTGGATGGTACGGGCACGAGCCGGGGCAGCGCGCGCGGCACCGTCACCACGCCCAGTACCGCACCTGCGGTCCTCTTGCGTTTGCTGCGCAAGAGCAGAGCAAGGCACAGCGCCTTGTTCAGCACCCTGGGAAAGGGATGCGCGGGATCGATGGTGATAGGGGTCAACAGCGGATCGACCTCGCGCTGATAAAACTGCGAGGCATGCTCCAGTTGCTCCTCGGTCATGTCCTTGTAATCCAGCACGCGGATGCCGGCTGCATGCAGCGCCGGTCGCAGCGACTTGTTCCAGCAGCGATACTGGCTCTCAACGAAGGCACGCAGCTCGGAGGTGTCGCGGTCGAAGGTCTGCTCCGGCGTCATGCCGTCAGGGCCGATTTCGTTGTAGCCGTCTTCAATGCGCTGCATCACGCCGGCCACGCGGATCTCGACAAATTCGTCGAGATTGGAGGCGGTGATGGCCAGGAACTTGACCCGTTCCAGCAGAGGATTGCTGGGATCCTCCGCCTCCTGCAAAACGCGGCCATTGAAGCGCAACCATGACTCGTCTCGGCTGAAGAACAGTTTCTCTGGTTTTGGCTGGCGTGCGGTCATGACTGATCAGCGGGGCTGGTTCGTGCTGGAAGACCTTCCATTCATATAGGATACGCGTCCTGTCCGAGATGAAAGCCGGACGAAAATCAACATGCGACAGCATGGTTGACGGACGGCCCCGGGTAGCTCAGGATGAGATCATAACGAAAACCATAGCTACAACCAGCGAGTGGAGGCACCCGTGATCGAGACCCAGACAGCCATTCCTGCCTCCGCGGCAGACTGTGCGGACTGTAATGACAACGCCGTGATCGAATCTGCGGCGCGCGAACTCTACCATACTGCGGCGCTCTTCGTGGGAGACGAAAGCGAAGCGATGCAGCTCGTCGAACAGACCGTGGCAAGCGTCGAAATGGATCCTTGCGCCGATGGCGATGCCGCCCGCAGCGCGGCG
>DASQRJ010000579.1:0-2267 GCA_035642955.1 Acidobacteriaceae bacterium | reverse complement strand
AGCCATAGCGGTTCTCCTCAATTGAAATCAGGAAACGCGCTAACGCAGCAAAGGGGAATCGACGAATCAGGAATGAACGGGAAAAAGCGAAGCAGGCTTCCTGTGGGCCCGATGCGCCAAGTATAGGCGCACCCCAGCCGTCTCCGGCAAGCGGGAAATGCATTCCTTCGCGAGCAATCGCCCGTGCCCGTTACCGGATCCCCACCATCCTTGCCACCGAGGCCTGCAGCTTCGCCGGATCGTACCCCACGCCGTCCTTGAAGACCGTCTCCACCTTCTCAACGTCGTCGATCTTCGCCGCCGGATTCCCGTCCAGAACGACGAGGTCCGCGTCGTGCCCCTCCGCCACGCTGCCGATGTGCTCTCGCTGCCCGAGATAGATCGCGCCGTTTTCTGTCGCGATATGAATCGCCTCCACCGGCGTGAATCCGGCATCCACCAGCAGCTCCAGCCCGCGCTCGTCGCCGAAGCCCGGCAGCACGCCGCCGTAGCCTGTCGGGTCGCAGCCCGCCAGCAGCAGTCCGCCCGCCTTCACAAACGAGCGCTCAAACTGCATCTCCTTCTTCAACAGCACCGGCCAGTTGGAGCTGTCGCCATGTTCCGCAATCTCCGCCCGCGTCGTGACGAAATCCGACCAGGCCGGCGTCGCCAAAGCTGCTCTCGAACCTTGCTCCTTCGCGAGCGGCGGCCGGTTCGGGGAAAAGCTCTCGAAGATCGCCAGCGTCGAGGTCACCGCGACATGGTGCTCCACCAACACGTGAATCATCGCCTGCACCTCGGGACCGTCCACATCCAGGCTCTTGGCCATCGCCGCCATCGGCTCCCGCTGCCCCGGACACACGCCCTCCTGCTTGCCCGGCGCAAACTCCGTATCCACCACCAGGCCATGCTCCAGATCGTCGATGCCCAGCTCCGCCGCTTTCGTGAATCCCACCGAACACAAATGGCCAGTAATCTTCAGCCCCCGCGCATGCGCATGATCGATCGCCGCCTTCAGCTCATCGACCGTGATGTGCATATACGCCTTGTAGTTCGTCACGCCTTCTTCGGCCCAGTAGTCCACTGTGCGCGCCGCATCCTCCGGCCCATTCAGCGCGTGGAGTTGCGGTCCCAGCGACGGTGAGCCCTCCAGATACGGTCCCGTGATCAGCAGCTTCGGCCCAGGTGTCTCGCCCGCATCGATCGCGGCTTTCAGCGACAAGTCCGTATACGGCTCCACGCTGCCCGTCGTGCGCGCTGTCGTCACACCAGCCGCCAGATACAAACGCGGCGCGCTATCCGCCATCTCGCCGTACATCTGCTGATATCCCGGCGTGCCATCCCCCGGCGTCGGGTAGAACAAGTGCTCGTGCATCCCCACCAGACCCGGCATCACCGTCTTGCCGGTCAAATCCAGTACCTTCGCATTTGGCGGATACGCGTTGCGCAGCTTTGCACTCTGCACCCGCGTGATCTTGCCGTTCTCAATGTCGATGCGCTGGTCCTCCATCGGCGCCGCGCCCGTGCCATCGATCACCCGCACATGATTCAGCACCAGCACCGGCGCATCTTCTTTGACATACGGCTTCACCCCGGCCTTCACCTGTGCTGCCACACCGGCAGCCATCATCAACGAGCCACACACCACCGCAGCAACAGGACGCATCGTCCAGTCCTCCGTCTCTCTCAGATTCACAGAAGGGAATGCAACGCCACTCGCCACTCTCCGCCAGAGCGCAAGCAGAGTCAAGCGTCGACCCGCTCGATCGCTGTCTCCGCAAGACTGCCCGCGCCCAGCTCACCCTCACTGCGCGCCACCACCGCCGCCGCCAGACAATTCCCAATCACGTTCACTGCAGTGCGCCCCATGTCTGCAAACGCATCCACGCCCAGGATCAAAAAGATCGGCTCGGTCGGCAGACGGAACGTCGAGGCCGTCGCCAGCAGCACCACCAGCGTCGCCCGCGGCACACCGGCCACGCCCTTGCTGGTCAGCATCAGCGTAAAGACCATCGCCAGTTGCGCGCCCACGCTCATCCGCATTCCCGCCGCCTGCGCCACAAAGATCGAAGCCAGCGCCAGGTACACGGCCGAACCGGCAAGGTTGAAACTGTAACCGGCGGGAATGACAAACGACACAATGCGCCGCGGTACCCCGAACAGCTCCATCTCCTCCATCGCACTCGGCAGCGCCGCCTCGGAGGTGCTTGTCGCAAAGCCGATCGTCGCCGGCTCCGCTACCGCCTCGATAAAAGCGCGCAGCGGCACGCGGAACAGCAGCGCAGCCG
>DASQRJ010000578.1:0-7862 GCA_035642955.1 Acidobacteriaceae bacterium | reverse complement strand
ACTGATTCCAATCAACGATATTGTTCAGCGGCACTTGAAGGCGCTGCAGCCGATTCTCAAGACCTATCCGCCCGACATCACGGAAGAAAACCTTCAATCTCGAATTCGAGGCGCGCTGCTGATGGCGCTGTCGAACAAGCTGGGTGCGCTGGTGCTGACCACCGGCAACAAGTCGGAGATGGCGGTGGGCTACTGCACGCTCTACGGCGACATGGTGGGGGCGCTGGCAGTGATCGGAGACCTGGTGAAGACGCGGGTGTATGCGTTGGCGCGTTATGTAAACCGGGAGCGGGAGGTGATTCCGCGGGCGATTCTCGAGAAGCCGCCCTCAGCCGAATTGCGGCCGGGTCAACTCGATACGGACTCGCTGCCACCCTACGATGTCCTCGACCCGCTGGTGGAGGCGTATGTGGAGCGGTACACGCCGATGCAGGCGATTGCCGATCAGCAGGGGCTGGATCTTCGGCTGGTGCAGAAGATCGTGAAGCTGATTGAGCACAGCGAGTACAAGCGGCAGCAGGCGGCGCCGGTGCTCAAGGTGACGGCGAAGTCATTTGGGAGCGGCCGACGATTCCCGATTGCAGTTAAAGTACAGGTTTAGGTTGATGATTATCTGGAGAAGATTTAAATGACGATGCGTTTGCGCGGAGGCCTGCTCATGGGGCCGCTTTGCATGACCTTTTTGATGGCGATTCCCGCGTTCCCGCAGGCGAACCCGCCGGATGCTCCGGCGGCGCAGAGCGGGGCTCCAGCGCAATCTGCGACACTGCCGGCCGCTCCAGCAGCACTGCAACCGATGCCGCCCCCCGATCCGGCGAACTTTACCGCGGCGTCGCCGAGCAAGGAGACAGTGGCTGCATTCCTGCATGCGAGCTGGGGTTATGACGAGAATCGCATCGCCCAGGTGCAGGCGATCCAGCCGACCCAGGTGCCGGGAATCAGCCGGGTGACAGTGCTGGTGGAGGAGAAGGGATCGAAGCAGACGCAGCCTTCGGTGCTGAGCTTCCTGACGCTTCCCGACGGCAAGCACCTGATTGCGAACGATGAGGTTCTGCCCTTCGGAGCGCGTCCCTTCGACAATTACCGGGAGATTCTGGAGCGGGATGCGAAAGGACCGTCGCGCGGGCCGGCGAATGCTCCGTTGCAGCTGGTGGAGTTCTCGGATTTCCAATGCCCGCATTGCAAGGAGGCGCAGCCCACGGTGGACCGTCTGCTGAAGGATTATCCGCAAGCGCACTTCGTCTCGCAGATCTTTCCCCTGCGCGGTATTCATAGCGAGGCAGAGAAGGCGGCGGAGAATGGCGTGTGCGTGGCGAAGATCGGCGGGAACGATGCTTTCTTCAAGTACACCGATGCGGTCTACGCAAACCAGGCGCAACTGACGCCGGATGGTTCGGCACAAGCGCTTGCCGCCGCGGTGAAGGCAGCCGGCGTGGACGAGGCGAAGGCAGCGGCGTGCGTGGCGGAGCCTTCGACGAAGGCGACGGAGGATGCATCGTTGAAGGTCGGCGACGAGGTTGGCGTGAATCAGACGCCGACGTTGTTTGTGAACGGCCGGATGTTGCCGCTGGGCGGATTTCCCTATGACCAACTGAAGAAGATCGTCGATTACGATCTGTCGCAGGTCGCAGCGAAATAGGCGGAACGCAAGAGCGCTGCTGGAAATTGGAAAACAGTGCGGCGGGTATGCGCACGGGGGAGCGCACGCGGTCAGCCCAATAGAGCGATGATCTGCCGGAATTCCTCCTCAGGGAAGGCCCGGCACGTTTCCGTGGTGACGCTTCCCAGCGCACCTACGCTCAGGAGTGCTGCCGCAAGTGTGGCGTCATCGGCTGCTTCGATGATTGTGATCGCGTCATGCTGTCCCATGACCATATAAAACTCTTTCAAGTTCACCCCGGCGGCGCGAAAGCTCTTTCGAGCGGCATCGAGACGAGAAGCGCTTTGTTTGACATCTTTGATCCCTTGCTGCGTCCATTTCAGCATTGCGATATAGGTTGGCATAGGCCACCTCCTCAGTCGCGGCATTCTACTCTTCCAACAGACGTGTTGGCGTGAAGGATTCGCCAGCTCTAGCGGCTCACTGATGCCTGGGAATCAGCATGACCTGGCTGGCGCCGGAGGGGTGGGGCAGGCGAACGACGTGCGGGGTGATGAGGACGACCAATTCGTCGTAGCTCTTCTGTACGTTCTTGTCCGTGGTGGATTGCAGTCCGGGGATTTCGCTGAGGCCGGGCAGTCCGCTGACGGCATTTGCCTCCGAGGTGCTGAGGTTGCTGGTGACGAGTGCGCTCGCGCCGTCCGCCAGATCGAGATCGGCGGTGAACTGGCGATTGCTCAGGACGGGAATGTCATTGATGGAGGTGCCGGCGAGTGCCTGAATCTTGATATCGAGCTTGAGGAATACGGATTGATCGCGATGGATGGAGGGCGTGGCCTTCAATTGCAGACCGAGATCCTCATATTGGACCTGTGGAATGGTCTGCTGCTGGTTGAGGCTGGAGCTATTGAGGCCGAGCGCGGCAAGCTGGCTGGAGACGCCGGCACTGTTCAGACCGGGAATATTGACGCCACTGCCGGTGAGGCCGGAGTAGCTGGACTGAATGATGGGGTAGTGCGTTCCGGCGAAGATATCTCCGGTCTCCTGATCCTGGAGGTGTAGCTGGAGCTGATCGATGGCGCGGCTGTCACTGGAGTTGAGGGAGAGGTTCGCGGTCGGGCTGCCGAGAGTGAGGCCGGTGGCCGTGAGGCCGCCGCCAAAGACGGCGAAGGGCTGACTGAGGATCGAATTCGAGATCTGGCCGGAGGCGAGCAGGATGGCGGCGATGGCTTCGAAATCATTCGCGTTGGCGAGGCCGCTGGAGACGATCTGCTGGATCAGACTTTGATTTCCGTTCAGGACGGACTGAAGCTGCGAGTTGAGGTTGAAGGCATTGAACTGCTGCGGCGGCACCACCCCAACATCGGTGGTGCGGGTGCGGGTGATCTCGTAGATGCGAACCTCGAGCAGCAACTGGCTGCGGCCGTCCATCAGACCGGTGAGCGTCCGGTTGAGCATGGCGAGTTTCGCTTCCGGGCCGCGCACGGTGAGCGTGTTCTGTCCCGGATTAACGGCGACCTGCGTGACCTCGAGCACATTGCGCGCGAGATTGCTGACATCGGTGAGCTCCTGCGGGTTGAGTCCGGGCAGGTAGAGAGTCTCCAGCAGGAGCCGCTCAAACTCGGTCCTATTTTGTTTCGTGTCCTTAGCGACGAGGACGCGATGAGGATCGAGGGGCACGAAGAAGGTGTCGGTCTCGAGCTGCAGCAGTTGCTCCGCCTGCTGGAAGTCCACGTCGTCGACATCGAAGCGAACGGACTTCGGAGTGACGCTGGAATCGAAGCTGGGCGCGATGCCATACGCGGAGAGCACCTGGCGCAACAGGGTCACGCCATCGGCCCGCACATGGAAGCTCCGTTTGCCCGATGCGGGTTCCAGGCGAATGGCATCCGCGATGGTGGATTTGATGTCGTCCATCGTAAGCGGGCCGCTGCCGAGCTCGGCAATATCGTCGACGTGCTGCGCGACGATGGGATTGGTGGGATCGACCGCGAAGGCTTCGGCGAGGCGCGCGTGGACGACATCGCTGTGGCCGAGGATGCGCGCCTTTTCGGCCTGCTGGATGAGGTCGGTGACGAAGTGGGCCTTCGCAATCGCCACCGCGTTCTTATAGTCCTCGTTGGTCGGGTCGAGCGCGGCAGCTTTGCTGAAGGCGTCGAAGGCGGCATGGGTATCGCGCTGCTCGATGGCGTGGGCTCCGGCGAGGTATGCCTTGACGGCGGCTTCTCTGTCATGCTGGCTGGGCGTGGGCGGTCCGGGCCTTTGCGCGTGCATGGTCAGGGTGAGGACGAGCGCACATGCGGCGATATGGAGCAGGCGGCTCATGCGGAAACGCCCTTTTCAACGCCATGTTTGGTACCCGCTTCCGAGGCAAGCAGCAAGGCGCTGAGGTTTTCGGCGCAGATCTCCGGCGTGTGTTCCATGAGGCGATCGAACCCGGAGTGACCGGTGGCGACGGCGATGATGGGCAGGGCATTGGCGCGCGCGGCTGCGATATCGGAGGGCGTATCGCCGACGATGACGACCGACGCGTGTTTGCCGGCGAGCGAGCGTGCTTTTTCGGCGGCGGCGGCAATCATTTCGGCGCGACGCTCATGGGCATCGCTGAAACCGCCAAAGGTGAAGTGCTCACGCAGGCCGGTACGCTGCAGCTTGAGCCAGCCGATGGATTCGAGGTTGCCGGTGGCGACACCGAGCCATTTGCCGGCTGCGGCGAGACGGCGAAGCGTGTCGACCACGCCGGGCATGATGGTGAGCTGCATGCCGGCGGCCTCGCGCTCGACGGTGGCGCAGATGGCTTGGAGCAGACGCGGCTGATGGGGACGCCAGGTTTCCTCGGCGATGCCCGCGGCAGCGAAGGCATCGCGCAGGATACGAGGATCGGTGGAGCCGGCCACGGTGATGGGTTCGAGTGAGAGCGGATGGCCAAGGACTTCGAGGCAGGCCTTGGAGAAGGCGTTGTAGTGAACCCGGCCGGGATCGCGCAGCAGGGTGCCATCGATATCGAAGAGATAGGCGTCGTAGCGATCCCAGCGCAGCCCGGGACGCCATGCGACGCGGCCCTGGGCGGTCAGGTATCCGCTATAGCCGGCCGGGGCGGGTGACTCGATGACAGAATTCGGCAAGACGGCCGGCTGCTCCTGACGGAATAGGCGTATGCCGGGCGGGACTGACGCGATGTCAGCCCTGCTGGCGCATCACCTGGTTTGGCTGTTCAAGTAACGGACGCACGGGACGCGGCGGACGCTTGAGGCCGTTGCGAATCTGGGCGGGATCCATGTGGAGCTCGGCGATGGTGCGGCTCAGGGTGTTCCGGTGCATGCCCAGTTCCTTGGCGGCCTTGCACTGGTTGCCGCGGTGCGCGGCGAGCACTTCAAGAATGAACCGCTTTTTGAACTCGCGGATGGCTTCGTCGTAGGTAATACCACCGGCGTGCATATGGCTGACCAGGCTATCCAACTCGCGTTTCACAAAGTCCTCTTTCTTGGTTACGACCGAATCTCAAGGCCGGTCTCTTTGATTCCGAAATGCTGATTCCGAAATGCTGGTTCAGTCGTGCTGGCCCAATCCTGATGCTTCGCGCCGTGCAACATCTTCCAGAGAGTGCAACCCGGACTGAATTCTACCGCCTAAGTCCCGCGGCAGCACAGTAGCACTTCCGTGTGCCCCGGGAAAAAAGTATGGCACGAGTTGGGACCGATCGAACCAGGGCTGGCGGGGAAAAAACGCAGCCATGGCAGCGACGCCCAATGCCACCACAATGTATCCCTTGACGAGACCGAAGGCTCCCCCGGCAAGGCGGTCGGCCCAACCCAACCCCATGCCGTGGAGTATCCAGCGTAGCACCCGTCCCAGGATTGCGGCGGCAAGCATAACGCCGAACGCGACGAAAAGAAAGGCGATAGCAGCGGCGGCGGCGTCTTGGTGCACGAAATGCTGCACCCAGGGGACGATTTGCAGGTAATAGCGGCCAGCCAGGAGGATGCCCGCGACCAGCCCGGCCAGAGCGCAGACCTCCACCAGAAAGCCATGAATAAACGCCATGACGGTGGAGACGACCAGGACGGCGAGGATGGCCCAGTCCAGTGGCGTCAGGGTCTGCATGGCAAATGGTATCGCAGGTCAGCTGAGATCGAGCTCGCGGCCGGTGAGGAGGCGGTAAGCATCCAGATACTTGCGTTGCGTTTTTGCCACGATGTCGTCGGGCAGAGCAGGCGCGGGAGCCTGCTTGTTCCACTGGATCTGTTCGAGGTAGTCGCGGACAAACTGTTTGTCGAAGGAGGGTTGCGGGCCGCCGGGAGCATACTGGTCGGCCGGCCAGTAACGCGAGGAGTCGGGGGTGAGGACTTCGTCGGCCAGCACGATGCCATCGGGGGTGATGCCGAACTCGAACTTGGTATCGGCCAGGATGACGCCGCGCTGGGCCGCGTAGGTGGCGGCGCGGTTGTAGATGTCGAGGCTGAGGCCCTGCAGTTTGGTGGCGGCGGGCTCGCCGATGCGCGTCGTCATTTCCGTGAAGGAGATGTTTTCGTCATGTTCGCCGCCGAGGCTTTTCGACGCAGGCGTGAAGAGCGGCTGAGGCAGCTTGTCGGATTCGCGGAGGCCCTTGGGAAGCTGGATGCCGCAGACGGCGCCGGTGGCCTTGTAGTCCTTCCAGCCGGAGCCGGAGAGATAGCCGCGCACGACGCACTCAACCGGAAACATCTGCGCGCGCTTGACCAGCATGGAGCGTCCTTCGAGCTGGCCGGCATAGGGCCGCAGGACGCTGGGATATTGCGTGACGTCGGCAGTGATGAGGTGATTGGGCACGACATCGTGCAGCAGCCGGAACCAGAAGAGGGAAAGCTGGGTGAGGATCTTGCCTTTGCCGGGGATGCCGGTGGCGAGCACGTGATCGAAGGCGGAGATGCGGTCCGTGGCGATGAGCAGGAGAGATTCGCCGACGGCATAGAGGTCGCGCACTTTGCCGCGTGCGAGCAGAGGGAGGCCGGCGAGATCAGTTTGGGTGAGTGTCTGCAAGGGATTTGCTGCCTTATGACGGTATTGCCTGACTCTTCGATTCTCCGAGGGGGGTCTGGGCTTTGTCAACGCGGAGGGATGCAGTGCTCTGCTCGCGCTTCCTCATGATCATCAAGAGGAAGGTAGTATGAATAGCCGAACGGCGCGGCGCTCCTAGGCGGTCACTCGCTGCTCCACGCGGCCGTGTGCGTGATGATGGCCGCCCATGTGCACCGAGACGAGCTTCGACACGCCGGGCTCCTGCATGGTGACGCCGTAGATGAGATCCATCGCGGTCATCATGCGCTTGGAGTGGGTGACGAGCACGAACTGCGTCTCCTTCGCCATGCCCTTGAGCATGTCTGCGAGTCGGCCGACGTTGGTTTCGTCGAGCGGCGCATCGACCTCGTCCAGCACGCAGAAGGGGCTGGGCTGGTAGAGGAAGATGCCGACCAGCAGTGAGAGCGCAGTGAGCGCTTTTTCTCCGCCCGAGAGCAGGAGCACATTCTGCAGCTTCTTTCCCGGCGGTGACGCGACGATATCGATGCCGCTCTCCGCGACATTCTCTTCGTCGGTGAGGCGCATGAAGGCCTGGCCGCCGTTGAAGAGCCGGGTGAAGGTGACGGAGAAGTTCTCGTTGATGCGCGCGAAGGCCTCGTCGAATTTGGTGCGGGAGATGGTGTCGATCTCTTTGATGGTGGCCTGGGTGTTTTCGATGGAATCGAGCAGATCCGTGCGCTGGGTTTCGAGGAAGCTGTGACGCTCCGCCGCTTCTTTGTACTCGTCGAGAGCCATCATGTTGACCGGACCCATGGCTTCCAGGCGGGACTTGAGGCCGCGGCAGGCTTCGTCTTCTGTCGCGAGCGCTTCATCTTGAAGGCGCGGGATATCCTGTTGCGCGCGGAGCTCGCCGGGTTCGACACCGAGGTCGCTGATGCAGCAGAAGCGGGAAGAGGTCGCTCGCCTGGAAGCCGAGCACGCCACCGCTGAAGCGCAGCAGCGCGAGCTCGAATCAGCACTCGCCGGTCACCGCGAAGCGCGCGAAACGGCGCAGCAGGCGTCCTCGCAGGCCGTCGCCGAGCTTGCCGGCCTTGAAGAGCGCAAGCGTGGCGCGGAGGCCTCCTTCGCCCGCATCGACCGCATGTATGCCGATCTCGGCCGCCGCGTGGTGCAGCTTGAGCAGCAACTCGCCGCCGCCGCCGCCGAGCAGACGCAGCGCACCGAAGAAAACTCGACGCTCGCCACCCAGCAACAGCAGCTTGCC
>DASQRJ010000577.1:0-5176 GCA_035642955.1 Acidobacteriaceae bacterium | reverse complement strand
GCCGCTGCGAGCGGCGCTCTCGTAGTTTCAGACTGAGTCAGTGCATTTCGGCAATGTTTTGAGCTGCGAAGGTTCCCTGTACAGCCCTAAACACTTGTACCGACAATGCTCTAGCCCTTCGCGGCCAGCACCTCAATCTTGTGAATCTGCGGATCCTCGGCCAATAGTTCCTTGGCATTGGCCATGAGCGCCTTGGCGATCTCTCCGTTTAGGTGAGCGTCACGTCCGGCCTCATTCTGAAACGTGTCGAAGATGCCGAACTTCCCGCCACCCATTTTGATCGCGTACCAGGTTACAGTCTGTGATTCCGCCTCAGCGAGTGGCTGGGCTGACTTGAGGAAGGCCTCCACCTGAGCCTCTTTCCCGGGTTTGGCCTGGACTGTCGCCCAGATTGCAAGCTTAACCATGTAGTAACTCCTTTCCTAACATCAGATGCAACAACGGCGGATCAGTTACACCGCAAGCGTTAATTTTCGTGTCCCGCGAAAGGAAAGCCGTTGTATCGTGGTGCCGTCCCCCAGTCTGGTCTTGACCGGTGCGGACCGATTGGGCCCCCGGGACTGCGCGACCGCAGTAACTTCCGAGGAGGAACCACCATGCAGTGTCCAGCCTGCTCCACAGAAAACCCTGCCGGTGCCACGTTCTGCCAGCACTGCGGCACGTCCTTAACCGCGGCACCACCTCCGCCGAGCAGCGGCGGCTTTACCCAGGTGCCCCAGCCGGCCGCCGGCCCCGCTGCCGCAGGCTATGTGCCCGCGCAAAGCGGACTTTCTGACAACTCTGCAGCGGCCATTGCCTATATCACGATCATCCCGGCAATCATCTTCCTGGTGATGGAGCCCTACAATCGCAAGCCGTTTATCCGGTATCACGCCATGCAATGCATTGGGCTTCACATTCTCTGGCTCGCCGTTTGGGTCGTGCTGATGGTCGTGGGATTGATGTTGGCAATGATTCATCTTCACCTGCTCGTGCTCCTGCTTTGGCCACTCTGCTGGATCGGCCTGGTTATCTTGTGGTTGCTCTGCATCGTCAGCGCGGCGCAAGGAAAGTGGTTCAAGCTGCCCATCATTGGCGATTTCGCGCGGAAGCAGGCCGGGGCCTGATCGAACGTTCACTTCAGCCGAAACAGAAGGGTCGGGACGAAATCCCGGTCCTTCTGTTTTCTATCCGGCTTTCTCTAGCTATTCCACTTCCTGCCGGGCTTTGTAGCCGTCCCGCGCGACCACGTCGTACTTCAGGTTGTGATGCTTTTCGTCCTGCATCTGCAGCGGTTTGCCCTCATTGTTGACCAGTTCTACCCGGATCTTGCGGTAGGTTCCATCTTCCTTGGCGTTGGTAGGCCGATAGCTGACAACGTACTGGTTGCGGATCGCAGAATTAATATCGCGAAAGATGTCCGGCAACTCGCCTACAAAACGCGGGAAGTATGCCTTCCCGCCGGTCATGCTGGAGAAAGTTCGCAACTCGTTATCGGCCTGCAGATAGTCAATCTCGTGGGCCCCAAACAGTCCGCCGCGAGCATTGCCGGTGAGCCGCGCGGTTTGGCCGGTGCTTATGGCATAAATGGTCACATTCGGGGTGGCCTTGATCTTCTGGAGGATCTTGTCCAAATTGATCTTCGAAAAGGTGTCGATTCCGGAGCCGACGAAGATGATGTACTTGCGACCGTCCACGCGGCTCAGCCGGTCCAGCGTTTCGTAGAGCGCGTCGAAGGTGTTGGTTTCGTTGAACCCCGGTATCTGCAGCGAATTCAACGACTCGTAGACCAGGCGCTTGTCCTGCGTAAAGTCGGTCAAGATGTGGGTGTGCAGGTCGAAGGTAGCAACAGCCACATAATCGTCGGGGTGCAATTGCTGCGCAAACGCATACGCGGCATTGCGCATGTCATAGATGAACCAGTAGTTGTTCGCGGCGAATTCGCAGAGCAGCACGGCCGTGATCGGTGCCTGAATCCGGCCAAACGAGACGACCTCCTGCGGCTTTCCATCTTCAAAGATGCGGAAGTTCTCTTCTTTCAGATTGGGCACGAACTCGTGGGTCTTCTGCAGCAGCACGCCGACGTCCACTGTCACGACCGGCACGTTGACCCGCAGCGAAAAGTTCTCCAGCCCCTTGGGGTTCTTGACCACCGGGGGCGGCGGAGGAGGCGGCACGGCTTCTGCGGGATTCTTCTTGGGCAATGCGATGGGTCCGCTGTCTCCGCCCGGGCCACCTGCTTCAGGCGCGGACTGGTCCTGATTGGGCGCCGTGGGTGCAGGGTTCTGTGCCGGCGGGGCTTCCCCCGGTATCTGGTATTGGCCGTTGTGCTGCGGCGCCTGCTGTTGGGTGCCAGACGTCTGTTGCTGATCGGGAGAGCTGTTCTGGGCAAAGGCGGCGACAGGCATCGCGACCAGGGTGGTCGGCAGAGACGCGGCGAGAAGAAGACGGGCGAACGGATGCACGAGCAAGGAACCTACCTCGAGAGCTACACCATAAAGGACGGTCGGCCACGTCAAAAGTTGGCGGCCCGCGTGGAACCCGTCTACTGTTAAAGACGTGCCTGCCTTCCGTTTCGATGTGTGTGTCGTCCCTCTGTTACTCACTATTCTTGCCCCAGCTGCGCTGCCAGCGCAAACCACCCCGGCGCCGCAGGCTCCGCAGCCTGTCCCCACCGAGGTGCGCACGCCCCCTCCGCCGGCAACTCCCCCGGATTCCGCCACAGCCGGGATATTTCCCCTCGACCAGGTGCATCGGGGACTGCATGGCGTGGCCTATACCGTGTTCGAAGGTGTTTCGCCCTCTGCCGTCGAGGTCGAGATTCTGGGCGTCCTGCACAATGCCCTGGGGCCTGGGCAGGACATGATCGTGGCCCGGCTCGGCGGCAAGGACGCCATCTATACCGGCGTCGTGGCTGGGATGAGCGGCAGTCCGGTATACATCGACGGCAAACTCGCGGGAGCTCTGGCCTTCCGCATCGGCCAGTTCAGCAAGGAGCCGATCGCCGGCATCACGCCCATCCAGCAGATGCTGGAGGTGAAGAACATGCCGCAAGGCGATTCCGCGCCCATCGACGCCGGCAATGCGGAGATCCGCCCTATCGAAACACCCTTGCTGTTTAGCGGATTTAACCAGAAGGCGGTCGACGCCTTCAAGGATCGCTTCACCGCCCAGGGATTGACGCCAGTGGTTGGCCTAGGCGGCGGCTCCAGCACCGAGAAGCAGCCCGAGCCAATCGAGCCGGGCTCCTCCGTCAGCGCTCTGCTGGTGCGGGGCGACATGGAGATCGCTGCCACTTGCACCGCAACCTATGTCGACAAGAATCAGCTGCTGGCCTGCGGCCACCCCATCACCCAGACCGGCTCGGTTTCCGTGCCCATGACCAAAGCGGAGGTAGTCGCTACGCTGCCCTCGCCGCTCAACGCCTTCAAGATCGTGAACACTACGGAAGAGGTAGGCGCCTTTACCCAGGATCGGCAGACCGCCATCCGCGGCGAGTTCGGGGTAAAAGCTCATATGGTGCCGGTTACGGTTACGTTCCATAACAACGGAACGATGCGAGCCGTGCACTTCGACGTCGTGGACAGCCCGGAACTCACTCCGCTGCTGATGCTTACTTCGATCTACCAGTCCATGATGCAAAGCAACACCTATGCGGCAGAGACGACCTACCGCATCCGGGAGCGCGTCCAACTCGATGGCACAGCAGATGTGGATCTTACCCGTTTCGCAGCCCCCACGCCGGGCATTCCGGCAGCCCTTGGCGCAACGCTTGAGGTAGGCGAGCCTCTGGTGAAGCTCTACTCGAATCCGGCGCGGCGTGGGCTACTGCGGAGTGTCGCGCTGGATGTCGACACCATTCCCGGCGAGCAGACCGTGGAGATCGAAAGTGCGGAACGCGAGGGCGGAGCAGTGCATGCCGGAGATACAGTGTCGCTGCGCGCCACATTACGGCCCTGGCACGGTGCACTTCGCACCGTCGACATACCCGTCAAGCTGCCGCAGACCTTGTCGGACGGTCCCATTCGCCTGGTCGTCAGCGATGCAACCACCGTAGATCACATGCTGGAGACGCCCGCGAACCAGCTCGATATAAATCAAACCGTACTCGCACTGAATGGAACACATAGCAATGACCGTGTGTATGTGACCATGCTTACCCCCGACCCGCAGGCTCGGCTCGACGGACGCACGCTTGCCGGGCTTCCCATCTCCATGGCCAACGTGCTGGACCCGCTGCGTGCCAACCGCGCGCTCACCCTCAATGGCGAGTCCGCGGTTGCTGTAACATCAGTGCCCATGGACGCAGTCGTGACCGGCAACCAGGTAGTCACCATCCAGGTGGAATAGAGCATTTTTGCTAATACCATGAACTGGAAAGTAAATCTCGGTGTGGCTTTTCTTTACGAAAAAGCCACAAGCACCATCGCTGAGCGGTCTACACCAATAGCCAAAATGCTCTAAACGACGCGGCCAGCTGAACCAAGGGACGGAGCAGACGAGGAACGATGCCAGAGATTCGAGGCTATGCAACACATGCTGCCGGAGCGGAATTGCTCGCATATCGATACGAAGTCGACGAGCTGGGCCCCGATGAGGTGGAAGTCCGTATCAGCCATTGTGGCATTTGCCGCAGCGATCTGCACCTGATCGATAACGATTGGCAGGTCAGCAAATTCCCCTTCGTGCCGGGACACGAGATCGTCGGCACCGTAGAGGCGGTGGGGAACTCGGTCCAAAGCGTACAGCCGGGCGAGCGCGTGGGTGTAGGCTGGCAGTCCGGCAGTTGCGGCATTTGCCAGTGGTGCCGCCAGGGCAAAGAGAACCTTTGTCCGCAGACCAAGCCCACCTGCGTGCATCGCAATGGCGGCTTCGCCGACGCAGTGCGCGTGCCGGCGCGTTTCGTCATCCCCATCCCCGAGGCAATTGAGAGTGAAAACGCTGCGCCGTTGCTCTGCGCCGGCATAACCGTCTACACGCCGCTGCGCACCTATGGCGTGTCACCGGCCTCCCGGGTGGGCATCGTGGGCATCGGCGGCCTGGGTCATCTAGCTCTGCAGTTCGCGCGTATCTTCGGCGCGGAGGTCACTGCCTTCTCCACCTCGCCTGCCAAGGAAGAAGAAGCTCTGGCGATGGGTGCGCACCACTTCTGCAATACCCGCGAAAGCAAGGGGATGAAGGCGCTCGCCGGCTCGCT
>DASQRJ010000576.1:0-2115 GCA_035642955.1 Acidobacteriaceae bacterium | reverse complement strand
AGGGCATCGCGAAGGCGAACGCCAGAAGAGCGGGCTGACGCTGGATGCCGAGGCGTCGCTTCGCGGATCGCTCGCCGTGCTGGTGGGGCCGTCGGGCGCGGGCAAGACGTCGCTGCTGCGCAGTATTGCCGGGCTGATGCGGCCGCAGCGCGGATATGTCAAGGTGGCGGGCACGATGGTGTGGGAGAGCGCTCGATCGCTCTGGCTGCGCCCCGCCCAGCGCGGCTGCGGCCTGGTGACGCAGCGGCCTGCGCTCTTCCCGGCCATGACCGCTCGCGACAATATCGCATTCGGGCTGCATGCATTGCCGCGGGAGGAACGCGAGCGGCGGGTGCAGGAGATGGCGGCCCTCTTCCGGCTGGAGCCGCTGCTGTCGCGCCGGCCGTCTCAGCTTTCCGGCGGCGAACAGCAGCGCGTGGCAGTGGCGCGGGCGGTGGCGCCGCATCCGCGCGTGCTGCTGCTGGACGAGCCTTTTGCCGGGCTCAATTTGGATTTGAAGAATGCGATCCTGACCGATCTCGAAAGCTGGCTGACCAAGACACGAACGCCGGTCTTACACGTAACTCACGATGTGGCAGAAGGGTGGCGGCTGGGTTCGCGGCCGGGCGCCGAGGTACTGCGCATCGAAGACGGCTGCATCGTGCGGCAAGGACCGGCAGCCGAGGTGCTGTCGGTCGAGCGAGCGCAACTGCTGGCCTCGCTTGAGTAGTTTTTATAGTTGCCCACCCTATGGATACGACAGGTTCCCGGAACATGCAGGCTGCTTACAACCGAAATGCAACCGCGATCGCTGCATTACGCATCTTTGTCGGCATCTTCTTTTTGCTGTTTGGCGAGTACAAGGTCTTCGGGACCGCGTTCACGTTGCATGGCGGATTTGAAGAGTGGATTCGCGCTTTCCTGGCGCAGGGCGTCTATCCCTGGATGGCGCCGGTGCTGCGGGATGTGGTTCTACCCCATGCCCGGGTGTGCGCATTCCTGGCCGGGTATGGCGAACTGCTGATCGGACTGGGACTCACCTTCGGCGTGCTGACGCGGGCTGCCAGCATCTTCGGCATTCTGCTGATGTTGCTGCTCTGGCTCTCTGCCGGGTATCCCGGCCCGCACGTCGCGCTGTGGCGCTACTTCGGCGCATCGCTGGAGTGGTCGGTCTTCGCGGGATGTTTCGCCGCCTTTCTCATTGGCGAGCCGGAGGCGCGCTGGTCCCTGGCGGCTCGATGGAAGGCACGGAGAGGCCGGGCTGCCGATTGAACCAGCGCCGCGGCAAGCCTTACCCTGGTTTTGTGCGTCTAAATAAGTGCCATGGTGGTCGCGGAAATCTTGCATCGCCGCACGCGCGAAGTATGTATGACGCGGGCGCTGGAGTCGCTCGCAGGGCTCTCCTGCGGCGACGCATTCGGTGAGTGTTTCTTCGACGCGAAGAATCGCACCCCTGAGGCTCGAGCGGCGCGCGTCCTCCCTGCCGGTCCGTGGCGGTTTACCGATGACACGGCGATGGCTATCTCCATCTGCGCCTGCCTGGAGCGATTCGGCGGCATGGAGCCGGAGTGGCTGGCGGAGAGCTTTGCGCGCCACTATGACGCGGAGCGCGGCTACAGCCACGCGATGCATGCACTGCTGACGCGCCTGGTTGCGATCGGCGCGGAGAACTGGTTTGAGGAGGCGCAAGGGCTGTTTGACGGCGTGGGATCGTTTGGCAATGGAGCAGCCATGCGGGTGACGCCGGTGGGCGCATACTTCGCCCATGACCTGAACCTGGTGGTCGAGCACGCGACGCTTTCGGCAATTGCGACGCACTGCCATCCCGAGGGCATCGCCGGTGCTGTGGCGGTCGCGGTGGCGGCAGCAGTGGCATCGCGCGACCGTGAATCACCGCGCCCGATGGACGCGAAGGCATTCCTCAAAGCGGTGCGTGCCGACACTCCCGAGAGCGCGGTGCGCGATGGCATCGATCGCGCGCTGGCGCTTCCCTGCTCGACCACGACACTCGATGCCGCACTAACCATCGGCAACGGTGCGCGCGGCTCCGCGCAGGATACGGTGCCCTTTGCCCTGTGGTGCGCGGCGCGTTCGTTGGCGAGCTATGAATGTGCTCTGTGGGAGACGATCAACGGC
>DASQRJ010000575.1:0-2385 GCA_035642955.1 Acidobacteriaceae bacterium | reverse complement strand
AAACAATGATATTCACGATCAATGAGCCTGCGCCTTATCGCCTCTCCAAAAGTGCACTACTTCTTCATCGGCGCCAGCGGTTTCAAAATCTCCTCCAGCACATCCTTCTCACCCTTCACCCGCTCCAGATACGGATAACGCTGCCCGCCGTGATAGTCGATCTTTAGCACCTTGTAGTACGAGGTATTCGACACGATGAACTCGATCGGCCCTTTATTTTGCTGGGTAGAACCTTCCTTCGCATCGTCGATCGCGTGTTTCAGCAGCTCATCCTGATACGCCCGGCCGTTCACCGCAACGATCTGCATATCCGGCCCGAAGCCGGCCTTGTCCGCAAGCGAGCCCACCAGCACATCGCTCACCTTTCCGCCGTCGCCGATCTTCAATCCCAGCGACCACCACGCGTTCACGCCGCCGTGCTCGTCTGCCGCCACATACGGGGTCTCCTTGTCGCTGTAGGCCAGCCGCCATCCACCGTTGGTGATGCCGCCCAGCGGCGCATGGTCCTGCTTGGTCGTCAGCCGCTCGCGCAGAAAGCTGGCCCAGTCATACGGCACAACTGCGTTCAGGTTCTCCACGATGTCGTCGAAGGTATACGGCACCACCTTGGGCGCGGTATCGCCGCCCAATCCGTGAAAGCGTGCGCAGAAATCGTTCATGCTCTTCTTGCCATTGCTCTGCTTGCGGATGATCGTGTCCGCCTCCAGCCAGATCAGCTCACCCTCCGGGTAGTAGTCCACGTTGCGCCGCCAGTTGTCCCAGCCATTGCTTGCATCGATCAGAATCTGCGCCGCTACGGCGGTGTCCGACAGATCGCGCCAGGTGCGACCCGGCCGCGCGTCAAGCGTTGCCGCGCTCATCGCCAGCGCGTCGCGATACTGCTCCGGCGTCCAGATGCCCGAGCGCGCCGCCAGCACATCGCCCAGATATTCCGTCAGCCCTTCGTATACCCACAACAGATCGCCCTTCATCGGCGCCTGATAATTCGGCGTCGCCAGCCCCGCCGGCCGGCGATACTTGCCGTTCCATGAGTGCGTGAACTCATGCGGCAGCAATCCGCCGGTCAGTAATTCGAGGTTCGGATCCAGGAAGGTCTTCTCCGGCACACGGTCATCGCTTGACTGGTGATGCTCCAGGCCAAAATGCGCCACCTGGTCGCTCAACGTCATCAGGAAATGGTAGCTGTTGTAGTGACGTGATTTGTACAGCGCCCCAGTCTCCCGCACCAGGTTGTTGAAGCCGGCCAGCAGGTCCGGCTTGATCTCCAGGTCCTCCGGCCCATCCGCCGCGACGTCCAGATAATGCTTCGGCGTCACCTCCGGCGCCAGCGGCCACTCGCGGAAGTAGCGCCCAGCCAGCAGCGGCGAATCGACGAGCTGCTCCAGCGAAACCGTGTCGAACTTCAGGTCATAGGAGTCACTGTTGGTCTTCGTCAGTGCCGTCCCGAACCGCCAGCCCTGCGGGATCTTCGCCGCCGGCGTCACCATCACATCGCTCGCCTTCGCGCCTTCGGGATACAACACCACCGTGTTCCAGCTGAGCATCGCCAGGCTCGCGCTGGTCGACGCGCCGGAGGAGTATCCGGTCGGCGACGCCGTCGCCAGGAAGTCCAGCTTGATCTTCAGCTCCGTCGCACCCGCCGGCACATCGATATGGAAGGCAAACATATCCACGTCATCGCGCCGCCACGGAATCTGCTGGCCGTTCGCAGTAAATACCAGTCCGGTCAGGTCATCGATCGGTCCCGTTGGACCATGCTCGCCGGGAATCCACTTCGGATAGACCAGCGTATGTTCGCCCGGGGTGATCGGCATCGTCTCGACGGCATGAATGATCTTGCGCGGCGCGTCGGTCACGTCTACGTTGAGCTGGATCGGCTGCGAAGCGGATTGTGCGAAGGCTGCATGAAGGCATGCCAGTAAAAGAACGGGAAGGAACCGCTGAAGGTAGCAGCGCTGCATAAAACTCCTGGACAATGCTCGCTAGTGTACTGGCTCCGGCCCATCGCGCGCGATGCTGTAGCGTTTTCGGTATAGGTGTGGACACTGAACGATTGCTCTTGTGGCTTTTCTTAAAGGAAAAGCCACGCCGAGTGAAACTCCGCAATCCGGGTTAGTACCGAAAATGCTATACACTCCTGCCATGCCGCGAGGCTTCTTCCTCACCTTCGAAGGGCTCGATGGCTCGGGCAAGTCCACGCAACTGCGCAAGCTGCATGAATGGCTGGTCCGGCGTGGTGAGGACGTCGTCACCACCCGGCAGCCCGGCGGCACTCGGCTGGGCGATCGCATCCGCAGCCTTCTACTGGATTCCCGCCGCACCCCGCTCGATCCGCACGCCGAGCTCGGTCTCCTGTTCTCTGACCGCGCCCAGGCCATCGCGGAA
>DASQRJ010000574.1:0-2891 GCA_035642955.1 Acidobacteriaceae bacterium | reverse complement strand
GGGATCTCCGGGACGCCGCGGGCGATGATGGTGCGGACGGCGGCGGCAAAGGGTGCGGCCGGGCCCTCCGAGCGAACGACGAAGGTGTAAGAAGGCTTCTTGTCGTCGTTCTGGGTGATGGGGTAGTAGGCTTCGAACGGCGCCGGCTTGCGGATGTCGTCGTACTTTACGTCACCCACGATGCCGATCACTTGCATCGCGTCCTTCCCGGTGTCGACGCGCTGGCCCAGCGCGTTCTGATGGGGAAAGATGGCCGCGGCCGCGGAACGGCCGAGGATGATCTTTTTGCCAGTAGCGAGCGTGTCGGTCCAGGCGAAGCTCCGGCCGGCAAGCAGAGGGATGCGCATGGTCTGGAAGTACTGCGGGGAGATCCAGTTGGAATAGAGCTGCGGGGTATTCTTTCCACCCGGCATGGAGTAGCTATTCCACATGGTCGAGCCGGAAAACGGGATGACGGAGAAGATGCCGGCGTCGCGGACGCCGGGCAGCGCTGCGATCCTGTCCTGAAGCGAGCGATAGAGGCGTACGAGCGGGTCGCCTTCCAGCGGCTGCCTGCTCATTCCCAGGCTGACGAGATCGATATGGTGGGGATCGAAGCCGGCCCCGGTGCGATACATGCGGAGGAGGCTGGTGGAGATGAGCCCTGCGCCGATGACGAGCACCAGCGCGAGGGCGATCTGCGCCGAGAGCAGGAGGCGCGGCAGCAGGCCGGTGCGCAGGTCGGCGCGGGAGAGGGAGCGGGCCTTGAGTTGTGCGTTGAGGCTGCGGCCGGTGGCGTCGAGCGCGGGAGCCACGCCGATGACCAGCGTAGCAAGCACGCAGGCGCCGGCTGCGGCGGCGAGCACGCGCCAGTCGAGTGAGGTGTCGAGATGGGTGGATGAGTCCGCGCTGCCGAGCAGGAGAATAGCGAGTGACCGGGCGAGGAATGGCGCGGACGCGATCCCGGCGATGGATCCGGTGAAGGCAAGGAGCAAGCTTTCGAGCAGCAACTGTTGCAGCAGGCGACGCCGCGATGCGCCTACGGCGAGGCGCGTCGCGAGCTCGTGCCGGCGGTTGGCGGCGCGAGCAAAGAGCAGGCTGGCGAGATTGAGGCAGGCGAGCAGCAGCATGCCGCCGCACAATGCGAGAACCGCCTGCAGCGGCTTTCGATAAAGCTGGCGCAGCCACGCGAATCCGGTGGAGCCGGATTCCGCAGCGAGACGGAAGTGTTGCGTGCGGGCATCCTTGAGCCAATCGGCAGCTCCTTCGGCGTCATCGTTCTTTCCATCGAGAACAGTGCGGGTTACCGACGCCAGCGATGCGTTGGCCTGTGCCAGCGTGACGGCCGGCTTCATGCGCCCCATCGTGGTGAGCCACCAACTGCGGTAGCCGTTGGCGATGTTGTTGTACGGCGCGTCGATGAGCGGCTCGGTGGCGAGCGGGAGGAAGATCTGTGGATGCTGCGTCGGGTCTGTACCCGTAAAGCGCTTAGGCATCACGCCGACGATGGTGAAGAGGACCTGGTTGGCGAGCAGCTTGCGGCCGACGGCGTGCGGATCACGGTGCAGAACATTGCGCCAATACCGCTCGCTGACGACCGCAGTGAGCCCTGATGGCGCTTCTGGCCGGTCGTCCGCCGGATTGAGATAGCGGCCAAACAACGGAGCCGTCTGAAGTGCCCGGAAGTATTGTCCGCTGACTAGAGCGCCGCTGACCAAGCTGCTGCCGCCGGCGGCACCGATCTGCAGTTGCGTGCCGGAGGTGGCGAAGACATCGCTGAAGGCGGCGTGGTCGCGCTCTAGTTGACGGAAGAGGGGTGCCGAGAGATCAGGGAAGCTTGGACTGTCCTGTTTGTAGCCGAAGACGACGAGTTGATGCGCGTCCGGCACGGGTAGCGGGCGCAGCAGGAGCGCGTTGATCAACGAGAAGATCGCGGTGCTCGCGCCGATGCCTAACGCGATGGTGAGGATTGCGGTGAGGGTGAAGCCGGGCGACTTGCGCAGGACGCGCGCGGCGTAGGCGAGGTCGCGAAGGATGTTTTCGAGGTGCGTGAACTGGCGCAGCTCGGAGAGCTGTTCGCGCAGGCGCGAGGGGTTGCCGAAGGTGCGGCGGGTGGCAGGATCGAGATCGACGGATGAGGCGCCTTCGCGCTCCAACCGCTCGCGCAGCATGTGCTGATGGAAGGCGAGCTCTTCGGCATACTCCCGCTGCTGGCGGCGATGGTGCAGCAGGGCGGTGAGGCGGAGACGGAACGCGCGGAGCCGATGAGACATGCGTCCTCCTGCTGCGGACTACGTGGCCTGCATAACGAAGGCGACGGCGGCGGCGAGGCGCGCCCAGCGGGTGGATTCCGACTGCAGACGCTTGCGGCCTTCGGTTGTGAGTTGATAGAAGCGAGCGCGGCGATTGCTCTCGGATGCGCCCCATTTTGCGTCGAGCATGCCGCGCAGTTCCATGCGATGGAGGGCGGGGTAGAGCGCACCTTCTTCAACGCGCAGCACCTGCTGCGAGCATTGATGAATCCACTCGGCGATGGCGTAGCCGTGCAGCGGTCCGCGCGCGAGGGCTTTGAGTACCAGCATCTCCAGGGTGCCCTGGATGAGTTCTCCGTTGTTGTCGTCTCTTCCCATAAATAGCTTATGGGAAGGTAGCGCTGCGATCCGGTGGATGTCAAGGCGGTTGGTGGTGACGTGGCGAGAAACAGCAGATCCTCCACTGCGCTTCGCTCCGGTCGGGATGACGAGATCTGGAGAGGGTTCCACGAACTGTGGTGCTCTTAGAGCATTTTCCCTGGAGGTGTAGAACGGCCAACGAAGCTCTTGTGGCTTCTCGTTAAGGAAAAGCCACGCCGAGAGACTCTCCGCTACCTCACAGCATCAGGGAAGATGCTATTACCGGAAAGTGATCTGCTG
>DASQRJ010000573.1:0-4661 GCA_035642955.1 Acidobacteriaceae bacterium | reverse complement strand
TCGCTGCCACCGGTGTCGTACAGCCGATCCTCGTGCGTCCCATCGCCGATGGCCGCTACCAGCTCATCGCCGGCGAGCGACGCCTGATGGCCTCGCGCAAGGCCGGCAAGGAGACCATCCCCGCCGTCATCAGGCCCGCCTCCGATGAACAGGCGATGGAAATCACCATCGTCGAAAACCTTCAGCGCGCTGACCTCAATCCGATGGAGCAGGCCCGCGCCTTCGACCGCCTCGGCCGCGAATTTCAGATGACCCAGGAGCAGATGGCCAAGCGCACCGGCAAGGACCGCGCGTCCGTCGCCAACTTTCTGCGGTTGCTGCGCCTGCCGAGGGAGATCCAGAACAAGGTCGAAGCCGGCCAGCTCTCCTTCGGCCACGCCCGCACCTTGCTCGCGCTCGAATCGCCGGACTCCATCCTCAAGGCCGCGCAAAAGGTGCTCGCGCTTTCCATGTCGGTACGCCAGACCGAAAGCTTTGTGCAGAACATGCTCAACCCGGAGAAGGCGGCGAAGCAGCCGAAGTCCAAAGAGCCACTCGATCCCAACGTGCGCGAAGCCCGCGACCAGATGCAGCGCGCGCTCGGCCTCAAGGTCGCCATCGAAGACAAGGGCGGCAAGGGCAAGGTCATCATCGAATACAGCAACCTCGAGGCCTTCGACTCGCTCATGGAACGCATGACGGCGTCACACGTCGGCTCGGCACACACGACGGGCGAGGCATGACGCGCACGGCATTCCTGCGTAAAGACAGCCTGACTGTGGTCTTCGACATTGCGATTGTTCTGATCTTTGCGCTCTTCCTCTTTGCTCCGTGGGACAGGACAGCAGATGCAAGCTCCGCCGCGACCATGGCCTGGCTCGCACTGCCGGTGATGCTGGCGCGGCACGCGGTGCATCTCGAATCTGCAACTATGATAGTTACCATAAGCGCGCTCGTAGCCGCTGCGCTCGGCGCACTGCTCTCCATTGCTGCACGCCTGCGCGGCAGCGCGGCACTGTGGGCCACGGGTGTGTTTCTCTTCGGCTCTTCGGTAGCCATACTGATGCCGCTGTGGACGGCCGTAGGCTTCCTTGGTGCGCTGCTGTTGATCCTCGCGTTGCGTGCGCGCTTCGTTACCATGCGCCCGGCCAGCGCGCTGGTTGCGGTCCTCAGCGAACTGTGGCCGCTTGGTTATGCAGCCGGATTCGCAGCGCTGGCATGGCGCTACAACCCACAGTTGCTGCTCAAGGCGCTGGTCATCGCTTTCGGCGCATCGCTGGTCGCGCGTGCGCTTGTACCATCGCAAAGGGCAGCGGTAATCGAAAATCTTTCGTGAGAGGGCGCTGCGCCATGAGCCGAGAGCCAGATCAGGTCACCCGAAGCCGGTTCGAAATCGAAGACAGCGGAGAGGTCGCGTATCTCGAGTTCGACACAGACAGCCAGGGCTGGATGACCATCTGGCATACGGAGGTGCCGCCGGCCATGCGGGGTCGCGGTGTGGCTTCAGAACTCGCCCAGTCCGCCTTCGAATATGCGCAGCAAAACCATCTGCGCGTGGACGTAATCTGTCCGCTGGCTATGGACTTTCTCAGCAAGCATCCCGAGTACAACTCGTCCGTTGGGAAAAAAGCGGATCGATAAGCGCCGGCACAAAAAATGGCGTGACCTTTCGGCCACGCCATCAAGCTGACAATCAACACCGGATCCGGCGCCAGCGACGGACCGCCCCGGGATCTTGTCCGTTGCTACTTCTTCGGCGGCGCGATGGTGTCCTTCGCCGACTTGGCGACGCGGAACTTCACCACGGTCTTCGCCTTGATCTTGATCGCCTCCCCCGTCTGCGGGTTGCGGCCCATGCGCGCCTTGCGCTCTGCCTTCACCAGGCGGCCCAATCCCGGGATCACGAATACGCCGTTCCGCTTGGTCTCCTTCACTGCCGTCTCCGTCAGTAGATCGAAGAATGCGCTCACCTGCTTGTTGGTCAATTCGAGCTTTTCGGCCATGTGCCGAACCAGCTGTGTCTTGGTCAGTCCTGCTGCCATCGAAATTCCTCCTGTGACTCTTTGGTTAGCGGCCCTCCCGGCAACGCGCCAGGAACGCTTTTGGGGGGAAGCTCCGCACCCGCGTGCCAGGCACCATCTCTGGTCCCGGCCCCGGCGATCCTAAAGGTAAAATCGCCAGTGTTTATGCGGGTTCCCGCAACTCCTACCGAGGATCACCATGCGGCCTTTCGCCGCTCCTTGTCAACGGCAAATCAGGCATTTCCACAGTTTTCTTCGTGTTTTTTAGGGTTTTTACCGGTTTTACGCGGTTTTCTACAACTTTTGCTGCAGTTTTCCCGGCCTCACGCGGTAGCCCCGCACTCAAAACAGCGGCCGCCGGGGCCGCTCCGCCTTCACCATCAACGGCCGATTCAGCAGCGCCACCAGCGGAGCCGCCGCGCGAAAATGCTGCGCCACCGTCTTAGAAAACTCCGGCTGCGTTGCCATCTCCGCAGCGAGCGAAACGCCAAAGCCCCATCGCTTTTGCCGGTACAGCTCTGCCGCCGGATGCTCTGCCGGAAATCCCTTGGGCGAACGGCTCAATCCTTCGCGGCCTTCGTCCTCAGTGAAAAGACGCCTGAACCCGCGAGCCTGCGTCAGCTTTCGATATTCCTTGTGATGCTCCATCAAAAAGCGGCGAATCGCAAGCAGTTGTTCGGTCTCCGGCATAAAGGCGCCGGCGGCAATCTCCACCTGCTTGGCGGAGACGTGCAGATAAAAGCCCGCGCCCGAGGTCTTCCTGAGCCCGTCATGCACCCACCATGCCGCAACGTGCGTCTTGTAAGGCAGCTTGCTCTTGGAAAAGCGCGTGTCGCGATAGATCCGCATCATGATCGATTCCGGCGCGCGCACATGCCCGGGTGCAAAATCCATCATGGCTCCGGTGACGGCTTCGATGACCGCCAGCATCGGCCGCTTGATCTCCGCTTCGTAGACCGGCTTGCGCTCGTTGAACCAGTCGCGGTCGTTGTTGCGCGCCAGTCCACGCAGAAAACGTAGCCCCTCCGGCGTGAAATAGGCTTGCGCCGCCTGCGTTCCCTTTGCCGGCGCCTTCTTCGTCGCCGGAACTCGCCTTTCCATTCCCGTTGCGCTTCGTCTTTTCAAAACCATTACGACTTTCTCACCCGCCAGGGGCGTATTCTCACGTGTCGTTCCAACTTCGTCGCGTTCTGGAAGGCCAGCGTCATGCGCGTGTGCACCGTCCTACTCCGCGACGGCGTCACTCCGTCGGCCCAGAGATGGGCCACCATCAAGCTCCAGATACTGTATCGGAATTCGAATCAACTGCGCTTCATCGTGCGTGATGAAGCCAGCGGCCATGTCGGCTCGTCGGAGAGCAGGCTCGCTCCCTCATGAACGAGTGGATGGATGCGCGACTTGATGGATGCGCGAAGCGGTGGGATCGCTACTTGCCCGCAACCAGCATCAGTGGATTCGGCGTGACGCGGCATTCGGCTCCAGGACGAGCGTGCCACGTCGAACCATCCGCATAACGCAGCTCTATCACCGAAACCCACGCGACAGAGGTCAGATCCTTCACCGTCACTGTGCGCATGCGCGTCTGGTCTGCCGGAACCGAATTCACCAGATGCACGTTGCGCACCGCGTCGGCCATCGGCTGATCGGCAACGGCGTTCATGCGCAGCACACGGCTCTTGCTCGTCGTGCCATGCACCTCGAGATCCGCGGCAACAATCCGCTGCAGCCGGGTGTTCTTCATGGAGAGGTCGATAGACTGCTGCGCTTCAGCAGGTGGTTCCACTACAGATCCGGGAGTCGCAATTTTCTTATTAGCGCGGACGAGCTCGCTTCCCGCATGCTGCACAGCAGAAAGCTCCACCGGGCACGCCAACGGATTCGCCACCACAGCTGGCGCAGCCAGACAAGCAGGCGCAGCCAGCGCCGCGGCACTCAGGATTGCAAGGGTTGAAAGCGAGAAGGGACGACGCATGACACACCTCCGACGGGATTGCCTTCCACGCGGTGCCCGACCGGATTTCCTGTAAAGGTGGTAGCACAACCACAGTGGACGCGGTTTTTTCGTCAAGAAAAACCGCACTTCACTTCAGCAGGACAACGATACCTGCAGGAAATCCGGTTTCACTTTACGCCCCACGGGAAAGCAGGTGCAAGGGCCGTGCCGCGGACCCGCGAGGCCCGAATCCAAATCGGCACTCACGGCCGGTCCGGACCCAAAACCGCTTACCTGATCGTCATCAAAGCTGCACGGAAGAGCGCGTCGAAGTGCTCGCCCAGGCTCTTGTCCTTCGCCACCGCCGCCTCAATCGCCTTCTGTGCCGAGGGCCGCTGGTAGCCCAGATTCACCAGCGCGGAGAGCACATCCTCCGCGGCGGGACCGGCCGCTGCTACCGCCGGAGCCGCAGCAGCCACGTCCTCCAGCTTGTCTTTGAGCTCCACCACCAGCCGCTCCGCCAGCTTCTTGCCCACGCCGGGGATGCGCGTCAACGTCGCGTGGTCCTGCGCCCGCAACGCCGCCACCAGCCGCTCGGCGGGCAGCCCGCTCTGGATGGTGATCGCCAGCTTCGGTCCCACGCCGCTCACCGTAATCAGCCGCTCGAAGATGCGCTTGTCGTTGCGTTCCAGAAATCCGTAGAGCGCCAGCGTGTCCTCGCGCACCTG
>DASQRJ010000572.1:0-4181 GCA_035642955.1 Acidobacteriaceae bacterium | reverse complement strand
CTTCTCCGGCGAGAGCCGCTTTGTGATCTCCGGATCCTGCGCGATGAGATCGCGGAAGGGGAGCTCCTCGCGCCAGGCACGCATGGCGTGCGACTGCACGAGGCGGTACGCGTCCTCGCGCGACATGCCGGACTCCGCCAGGTCGAGCAGCAACTGGCCGGAGAAGATCAGGCCGCCCGTGCTCTCCAGATTGCGCAGCATGCGGTTGGGATAGACCAGCAGCTTGTCGATCAGCGACGTCGTCTTGGCCAGGAGGTAGTCGGTCAGGATGGTCGAGTCGGGGAAGATCACGCGCTCCACCGAGGAGTGCGAGATATCCCGTTCGTGCCACAACGCCACGTTTTCGTACGCGGCCTGCGCGTTTGCCCGCACCACGCGGGCCAGCCCGCTGATCTGCTCGCTGGTGATGGGGTTGCGCTTGTGCGGCATTGCGCTCGAGCCCTTCTGCTTCTCGGAAAAGAACTCTTCGGCCTCGCGTACCTCGGTGCGTTGCAGGTGCCGGATCTCGGTCGCGATCTTGTCCAGCGTCGCGGTCAGCACGGCAAGCGTCGAGATGTAATGCGCATGCCGGTCGCGCTGGATCACCTGCGTCGCCACCAGGGCGGGTTTCAGGCCCAGCCGCTCACAGATGCGAACCTCATGCTCCGGCTTGAGATGGCCAAAGGTTCCCACTGCCCCGGAGAGTTTGCCGACACGCATGTCTTCCGCGGCTGCATCGAAACGGACCAGGTCGCGATCGATCTCCGCGTACCAGTTCAGCAGCTTCAACCCGAAGGTGGTTGGCTCGGCATGCACGCCGTGCGTGCGTCCGATCGTAGGGGTGTGCTGGAACTCGAGCGCGCGGCGCTTCAGCACTTCCTTCAAACCGACGATGCCATGGCGCAGCAGCCCGGAGGCGGCCTTCACCTGCAGCGCCTGTGCCGTGTCCACCACGTCGTTCGACGTGAGCCCGTAGTGCAGCCAGCGCGCCGGGGGGCCGATCTTTTCCGCGACCGCGGTGGTGAAGGCGATCACGTCGTGCTTTACCTCGGCCTCGATCTCGAAGATGCGCTTCAGGTCGAAATCGCCCTTGTCGCGGATGGCCGCTGCCGCCTCCCTGGGCACGATGCCGTCTTCCGCCAGTGTTTCTGAGGCAGCAGTCTCCACCTTGAGCCACATGCGGTACTTGTTCTCGTCAGTCCATATGGCGCCCATTCCGGGTCGTGTATAGCGTGCGATCAAGCCGGTGTCTCCCTAGCGTTTATCATCCAGATCAGTAACTTCTTATTTTAGCGGGCGCGCATCCAACTCAACGCAGAGGTGGCGAAACAATGGCAGAGCAGCCAGAAGAACGGTCGGGCGAACAGATGGTGACGATCGAACGATTCAGGGACATGCTGCAGGCAGAGATGGCCAAGGGAAGGCTGGATTCGGCGGGCATCCGCTGCTTCCTCGCCGGTGAAAACGCCGGCCTGCTCTACGGCAACGGGCTGGATGGGGTGCTGCTGCAGGTGAGCGCCGCCGAAGAGGACGACGCCCGCGCGATCCTGAACGATCCTGGAACCACGGATGAGGACGTGACGGCTGTGGAGTGAGGCTTGCCTAGACGGAGACGCCGAAGAGTTCGCTCATCTCCCGGCGCAGAAATCCATAACCCGGCCGGTAAGGCTGCACCCATTTGCCGTCAATGACGAACTGCGGAATGGCGCGTTTGCCCACGTGGCGCAGCACCTCGTCGGCGGCCCCGGGCACCAGCTCAATGTCAATCTCGGTGTAAGGGATCTGGTGTTCCTCCAGAAAGCGTTTGGCCTCCCGGCAGTCGCGGCACCAGACCGCGGAGTAAACAATGACATGCATGCGCCGCATGATACTTGGTTGATAGAAGGGTTGGGAATGGTTGCCGGCTCAGGCCTTCGATGACGTTCGGCGACGCTGAAAGAACTCTCGTAACAGCGCCGTACTTTCCTCCGCCAGCAGCCCGCGTTCCAGCACCATTTGATGGTTCAGCGCCGCATGGTTCAGGACGTTGAGCACCGAACCTGCCGCCCCGGCCTTGGGGTCATCCGCAGCGAAAACCAGCCGGTCAATGCGCGCATGGATCATGGCGCCTGCGCACATCGCGCAGGGCTCCAGCGTCGAGACCAGTGTGCATCCCATGAGCCGGTAATTTCCGATTGCCCGAGCAGCCGAGCGCAGCGCGACCATCTCTGCATGGGCGGTGGGATCGTTGTCGCGCAAGACGCGGTTCTGGCCTCGCGCGACGATCCGGCCATCGAACAGAATGACAGCACCGATTGGAACCTCGCCGGCCGACTCCGCGGCACGCGCCTCATTCAGAGCTGCCTGCATCAGCTCAAGATCGGTCATCGGCCTATACCGCCGGCTGCTGCTGCGTCATGCAGTGCAGCGCGCCCAGTCCCCAGATGAAGTCCACGCAGTGGATACCGACGATGCGATGGCGCGGAAACAGCTCTGCCAAGGTGTTCAAGGCATGGCGATCGTTCGCGTCGTTGAAGGTGGGGACCAGCACCAGACCATTCGCGATATAGAAGTTCGCATAGCTCGCAGGGAGGCGCTGTCCTTCGAAGACCACGGGCGAGGGAAGCGGCAACTCGACAATGCGGAAGGGCTGGCCGTCGCAGTTGCGTGCGGCCCGCAGCCGGTCCAGGTTTTCGGCCAGCGGCTCGTGGTTTGCGTCGGCACGGTCTGTCTCCACCACGGTGACGATTGTGTTCACATCCACAAAGCGTGTGATGTCATCCACATGGCCATGCGTGTCATCGCCGGCAATGCCGCGGTTCATCCACAGCACCTGGTCGATGCCGAGGTAGTCGTGGAAGGCCTGCTCCAACTGCTCGCGGCTCACGCCGGGATTGCGCTGCTGCACCGTGCTCAGCAGGCATTCTTCCGTGGTCAGCAGCACGCCGGCGCCGTTGGTGTCGATGCTGCCGCCCTCAAGCACCAGTTCATGCTGCTTGCCTTCCACCAGCGGAACAGCCGGCGTAAAGGACGGCAGGTGCAACAGCTCCGCCACCCGGCCGGGCAGCGCATTGTCCAGCTCCCAGTCCGGATACTTCGCCCAAGCATTGAACTTCCAGTTCGTGACGGCGAGGGAGTTCTCCTTCTTGACGTCGTGGCTTATGCCGCGCCGTACAAAGATCGGTCCGGAGTCGCGCGTCCACACACGGTTGGTTGGCCACTGGTGAAAGTACACGCTCGCCAGGTTGGCCTGTGCGCGTTTCAGCACACCGCGTGCGCGCTTCTCCGCATCGGCGTTCTCTACGAGGATGTGTACCTGTTCCACCGCCGAGAGATGCCGAACAATCTCCGCATAGACCCACGGAATCGGTTGGAAGCGTCCCGGCCAGTCGCTCGCATTGTGCGGCCACGCGATCCACGTCGCCGTGTGCGGTTCCCACTCCGCGGGCATGCGATAGCCCGGAGCCCCCGGTGTCGCGCCTGTCATTTCCTGTATCGCGCTCACTTCGCATTCACTTTCGAACTGAGAGGGAGATCGAGGAAACGCTGGGTGATCGGGGCATACGCGTCGATGCGGCGGTCCCGCAGAAAGGGCCAGTTCCGCCGTTGCTCCTCGAGCGCCTTGGGGTCGACCTCGGCGATCAGGATATCTTCGCGGTCGTGCGGCGCCTTCGCCAGGATGCGGCCGAAGGGATCGGCAATGAAGGAGCCGCCCCAGAACTCGAGCCCGGGTCCTGCCACGCGATTGCCGCGCACGTCGCCATTCTCCCAGCCCACGCGGTTCACGGCGCCCACGTAGACGCCGTTGGCGATGGCATGCGCGCGCTGGATGGTCTGCCATGCATCGTATTGGGCTGCACCGTGCTCCTCTTTCTCCGCCGGATGCCATCCAATCGCCGTTGGATAGAACAGCACATTCGCGCCCTGCAGCGCGGTGATGCGCGCGCCTTCCGGATACCACTGGTCCCAGCACACCAGCGTGCCCACACGTCCGACAGAGGTCTCCTGCGCGCGAAAGCCGAGATCGCCCGGCGTGAAGTAGAACTTCTCGTAATAGAGCGGATCGTCCGGGATGTGCATCTTGCGATACATGCCGGCCAGCGATCCATCGGCTTCAATCGTCACCGCGGTGTTGTGATACAGGCCCGCCGCGCGCCGCTCGAAGAGCGAGGCGACCACCACCACATGCTCCTCCCGCGCCACGGCGGCCAGCCGTTCCGTGC
>DASQRJ010000571.1:0-3957 GCA_035642955.1 Acidobacteriaceae bacterium | reverse complement strand
CTGCCGTTGGCGCCGTGGGTGTCGTCGCTGTCATGAAAGAAGCGGCCGAGCAGTGGGGTGATGCCGAGCGCGTCGAAGTAGCTGCCGGTGGCCTGGAAGTCCCAGCGAGGCTGGGCATGGCCGTTGGCGGCGAGGGCGACTTCGGTGAAGCGATAGGCGCCGATGTGGGAGAAGCTGCGGTTGCGGTCGTGCAGGTCGCGGTAGACGGGAAAGGACTGGCTAACGGCGGCGTCCTGGGGGCCCTGGATAAAGGAGAGCTGGTTGGCCTGGGGAAAGGTGGCGCGGAAGAAGAGGCCGTCGATGACGCCGAAGACGATGACGTTGGCCGCGACGCCGAGGGCGAGCGTAAGGATGGCGGTGGCGGCGAAACCGGGACCGCGGCGAAGCTGGCGCAGGGCGTAGCGGAGGTCGGCAAGGACTCTGGACATGGCGTGCTCTCCTGTGGGGGATAGGTGCACGTGGGGCGCCAGTGGCGCGCAGTGCTTTTCAAGGGTTTGCGCCGATGGCTAGAGTGCTCTGGTGTGCGCTGGCGGGAATCGTTGTCCGATTCTGGACATGGGAGTCGGCGTCCAGTGCGGCGCACGCCGCTCGCCGGATTTGCCGCCGCCGCGGTTAGACTCCCTGCATGGTCTCCGTTGCGGAACGGCTGCGCACCAACTCCGATGTGCTGCTGAGTGTCTTCGACCTGGTGGGGACGCTGGTGTTTGCGCTGGAAGGCGCGATGGCGGCGATCCGAGGCGACCTGGATATTCTGGGCGTGCTGGTGCTGGCCTTTGTGACTGCCGTGGGCGGCGGCATCCTGCGCGATCTGCTGATCGGCGCGGTACCGCCGGCGGCGATCCGCGACTGGCGGTACATCGGAATCGCGATCGTGGGCGCGACGGGAGCAGCGGTGCTCTTTTACTGGGAACGGACGTTCCCGGATCAAGTGCTGCTGACGCTGGATGCGGCCGGGCTGTCGCTGTTTGCGGTGGCCGGCGCGGAGAAGGCGCTCAACTACCAGATGCATCCCTTGTTAGCCGTGGTGATGGGCGGCATCACCGGGGTGGGCGGCGGCACGATGCGCGATCTGCTGCTGGCGAAGGTGCCGGGCGTGCTGCATAAAGACGTGTATGCGTCGGCTGCGCTGCTGGGCGGGGCGGTGATGGTTCTGGCGCTGAAGGCGAAGGCGCCGCGCGCGGTGGCGATGTTTGGAGGGTTTGGAGCGTGCTTCCTGCTGCGCATGGTGAGCGTGCTGCGGCATTGGAATCTGCCGCGGCTGCTGCATCTTCCTTAGGGACTGGCCGTCCGGGCGGGCGCGCCTTTGACGCGTTTCGTTGGGTTCGCTTCCTTTGGTCGCTCACTTCGGGAGTTGCGGGACGATCTGGCCTCGCTCCCCACATCTCAAACGCGAGATGCGGGGCACCAGGCTGGCCCGGCGGAGCAATTTTTTTGTACTTTGGGCGATGGCCGCACGCCGCAGCATGAGCCGGGAGTGTCATGGGAAGATGCTGGCGGGGCATGGGATGATCGAAGCAATGCGCATGAGCCGGAAGAAGGATGGAGTCACCGTGTGGCTGATGGCCGCGATGCTGGCGGTGCCGCTGGCCTGCTCCGCACAGCAGTGCGCGACAGGCGCGGCGGATGTGCGTGGGACGGTGACGGACGGGTCGGGCGCGCCGGTTGCGGGGGCAGCGCTGACCGCGGGAAGCGCGACGGCGACGAGCGGGACGGATGGGCAATTTGTGCTTGCCTGCGTTGCAAACGATGCGGTGATCCGGGTGGATGCGGCGTCGTTTGCGGCGGCGGAGGTGAAGGCAAGTGCGGCGTCGCAGGTGGTGCTGCAGCCGCTGGCGGCGCACGAAGAGGTCTCCGTGACCGCCTACCGGACGCCGTTATCCGAGAGTGCGAGCCCGTCGAGCGTGCGGCTGCTGACCGGCGAAGAGTTGCGCACGGCGGCACCGGTGACGCTGGACGACCGTCTGCGGCAGGTGCCGGGGTTCGAGCTGTTCCGGCGATCGAGCTCATTGGTGGCGAATCCGACGTCGCAGGGCATCTCGCTGCGCGGACTGGGCTCGACGGCGGCAAGCCGCACGCTAGTGCTGGCCAATGAGATTCCGCTGAACGATGCCTTCGGCGGATGGATTTACTGGGACGAGATCCCCGAGCTGAACATCGGCAAAGTGACGGTGGTGCGCGGCGGCGCAAGCGACTTGTACGGGTCGAGCGCGATTGGCGGGGTGATCGAGCTGCAGCCGGTAACGGCCGAGCGCAACCACGCGGAGCTGCTGGCCGGCGGCGGATCGTTCCACACCTTTGACGAAGCGGCACTGTTGAGCGGAACGCGAGGCGGCTGGTCGGGAGTAGCAACCGGCGGGGTTGTGCTCACCGACGGTTACATATTGGTGGCGCCGGAGCAGCGGGGTCCGGTGGACATCAACTCCAACGTGCATGCGCAGAATGGACGCGTGGTGGGAGAGCGCGACTGGAGCGAGGGCCGCGCGTTTGTGCTGGGCAATGTGCTGAACGAGGCACGCAGCAATGGCACGCGGGTGACGTCGAATGGAACGCGGGTGTGGCGCTACGAGACGGGCGTGGACTGGTCGCCGGCCGCGGCGGAGGGCGGATCGTTGATGGTGCGCGCGTATGGCAGCGCAGAGCACTTCCGGCAGAGCTTCTCGTCCGTAAATGCGACGCGGACGCACGAGACGCTGACCCGGTTTGCGCAGACGCCGAGCGACCAACTGGGTGGCGGAGCGCGATGGACGCAGCCGCTGGGGGCGCGGCTGGTGGTGCTGGGCGGCGCGGATGTGCGCGACGTGCGCGGCGAGGACAACGAGATCGCGACCATCACCGGAGTGCGAACCTTACTTTCCGCGCGGCAACGGCAGACGGGCGTGTACGGCGAGGCGGTGTGGACGCCGCGACAGTGGACGCTGAGCGCGGGCGGCCGTATCGATCACTTTCAGAACTTCGACGCACAGCAGACACTACCGAAACCCGCTCCGCTGCCACAGATCACCGAGACGGTGGCGAATCCGCGGCTGGGCGTGGTGCGGCGGCTCAACGGGTCGCTGGCACTGACGGCTACGGGGTTTCGGGCCTATCGCTCTCCGACATTGAATGAGCTCTATCGCAACGGGCAGGTGGGCCAGGAGCTGACGCTGCACAATCCGTCGCTGCGCTCCGAGCGAGCGACGGGATGGGAGACGGGTGTGGTGCTGACGCCCGCGGGATGGAATGCGACGCTGCGCGCGAGCTACTTCTGGACGATCGTGAACCGGCCGATCACGGCGCTGACTATCAGCTCGACGCCAACGTCGATCACGCTGCAGCGCGCGAACCTGGGGCAGATCAAGAGCCGCGGCGTGGCGCTGGATGGCGAGTGGCAGCCGCTGCACCGGCTCAGCGTGGTGGGCGGCTATCAGTATGCCGATGCGACGGTGACGCGCTTTGACCAGGATCCGACGCTGGTGGGGAACTCGATTCCGCAGGTGCCGCATCAGGCAGGCACACTGCAGATCCGCGCACAGGACCCGCGATGGGGCACGCTGAGCCTGGAGGGACGCGTGAGCGGGCAGCAGTTTGACGACGACGACAACACCTTCCGGCTGGCCGGATTCTTCACGATGAATGCGTATGCGTCGCACACCTTTCGCGGCCGCTACGAGACGTTCGTGGCCGCCGAGAATGTGCTGAACCGGCGGATTGAGGTGGGGCGCACACCGACGCTGACGCTGGGGCAGCCGCAGTCGGTGCGGGGCGGCGTGCGCATCGTGCTGGGATCGCGGTAGAGCGCCGAATCCAATCGCGTGCGACGCGCTTCTTTCCAGCGGATTTTGTGCAGAGAATCCACTAGGATCGGTTCGCGATGCGGCCGCGCGGCCCGCGCGGCTGATGGAGTCGTGATGCGCCTCCGCGGGCGATGCCGCTGAAGGATTGCATCGCGTAGACGATGAAGATCCTGAAGGAGCAGCC
>DASQRJ010000570.1:0-6015 GCA_035642955.1 Acidobacteriaceae bacterium | reverse complement strand
TGGCGTGAGCAGCGGCGATGTGCTGGTGCGCGGGCGCTCCATCTTCGAGCAGGAAGTTATCCCGCTGCGCCGCTCCATCGGCTATGTGATCCAGGAGACCGGGCTTTTCCCGCACTTCACGGTGGAGCGCAATATCGGGCTAGTTCTTGAGATTGAAGGCAAGACGCGCGCGGCCATTGCTGAGCGTGCACAGGTACTCCTTGAAATGGTGGGGCTCGATCCGTCGGATTTTGCGCGCCGGATGCCGCACGAGTTGTCGGGTGGCCAGCGGCAGCGGGTTGGGCTGGCGCGGGCGCTCGCCGCAGGTCAGGACATCCTGCTGATGGATGAGCCGTTCGGCGCGCTGGATCCACTGACACGAGCCGAAATGCAGGATGTGCTGCGGCGGCTGACTCTGGAAGTGCACGGGACGGGCGGACGAACTTCTGTTTTGCTAGTGACGCACGATCTGGATGAGGCGCTGTATCTGGCCGAACGCGTGGTGTTGATAGAAGACGGCAGCGTAGCGGCGAACCTGCCGGCGGAGGAGTTCCTCTCCTCGCCGATCCCGGCAGTGCAAGCCTACGTGCGGGCGATACACCGTGGCGCGGAGGCGCGTTTGTGATGGCAGGCTCCGGTTTCCTTCAACAGCACTGGGACGAGATCACCTCCTTAACATTGGAGCATCTATGGTTGACCGGCGCAGCGATGTTCTTTGCGACGGCCATAGCGATACCGCTGGGCATCCTGTTGGCCCGCAAGCGCGCTTTGGCGCGGCCAGTGCTGGGGGTGGTGAACACGTTGCAGACGATACCGAGTCTGGCGATGTTCGGCTTCCTGCTGCCGCTGCCGTTCATCGGGGAGCGCGCTGCGCGCATTGCGATTGTGGCCCTGGTGGCCTACGCATTGCTTCCGATCGTACGCAATACCTATACCGGCATCACCGGTGTGGACGCGACCGTGATGGACGTGGCCGAAGCCGTCGGTATGACAAGCTGGCAGCGGCTGCGCAAGGTGGAATTGCCCCTGGCCATGCCCTTCATTCTGGCCGGCCTGCGCACAGCCACGGTTACGTGCGTGGGAATTGCAACCATCGCAGCGGCAGTAGGGGCGGGAGGATTGGGTGAATTCATCTTCCGCGGCGTGGCCTCGGTGGACAACCGGCTGGTGCTGGCGGGAGCTGTGCCCGCGGCATTGCTGGCGTTAGGTGCGGACGGTCTGCTGGGGCTGCTGGAGTGGAAGCTCCGCGTGCCGGCAACCGGGCGGCGGCGGTCGTGAGATACGGAACTCTCTTTACTGGAATTTTGATCACGCTTGTTCTGGGAGCGATGGGATGCGCTCCGCCGCGGCCCGACCGTCCGGTGATTGGGGCCAAGAACTTCACCGAACAGGTAGTGCTGGGTGAGTTGCTTGCGCAGCACATCGAGGCGAGGACTGGACTGCAGGTCGACCGACGCTTTTACCTCGCTGGCAGCTATATCTGCAATCAGGCGCTGCTGGCTGGACGCATCGATGGCTATGTGGAGTACACAGGTACGGCCTTGACCGCGATCCTGAAGCAGCCCGTCGACAAGGACCGGGAACGGGTTCTCGCGACGGTGCAACGGCTCTACAAGCAGCGCTACAACGTAGATGTCGGGAACTCTCTGGGATTCGAAAACACATTCGCAATGATCGTGCGGAGCAGCGACGCACAGCGGCTGCACGTGGCCACGTTGAGCCTGGCCGCGGCCGTGGCGCCACAGTGGAAGCTGGGCGTGGGGTATGAGTTCCAGGAGCGCCCGGATGGACTGCGCGGTCTGCAGGCGGCATATGGATTGAAGTTCAATGGCCAACCGCGCACCATGGACCTGGGACTGCTCTATCGCGCGATTGAGCAACGGCAGGTGGACATCATCGCGGGAAATTCGACGGATGGTCCGATCCAGCCATTGCATCTGACGGTGCTGGCAGATGACCGACATTACTTTCCTCCGTATGACGCTGTACCGCTCTTTCGCGACGAAGCTTATCAACGCTGGCCGCAGATGCGGGCGGCGATTGCAGAGCTTGCGGGGAAGATCACCGCACAGGAGATGCAGGCCATGAACGAAGCCGTGGATGGGCAACATCGGGACCCCGCCGAGGTGGTGCGGGAGTTCCGGATGAAGAAGGGTTTGTGAGCGACACTGTGGCAAAAACGGAATCAAAGCAGCCGGAGCCGTGGCTGCGCGGCACGCTGACGGATGTGCCCGCAGTGATTCGCGCCGTGCTGCACGCGCTGGAACTGGCTCGGGAAGATGCTGAAAGCTGGTGTGGGGATTTGACCGGGGTTGAAGTGAATGCGCGCCCGGCTGGTTTGCCATCGATCGCGTTTCAGTTGCGGCACATCGGCGGAAGCGCGGACCGGCTGCTGAGCTACGCTGAGGGCCGCGAACTGAGCCCGGAACAGATCGCGGAGCTTGGGCGCGAAGCGGATGGAGGCATGCCCCACGTGCTGTTGCGCCAGTTTGGAAGGTCCATGGAGCGGACGAGCGAACGGATCCATGGGTTCATGGGGGCGGAGCTTGAGGCGGAGCGATTCGTGGGCCGCAAACGGCTGCCTACCACACTCGGTGGGCTACTGGTACATGTTGCCGAACACACGCAGCGACACGTCGGACAACTGGTAACGACCGCGAAGGTCGTGAAGGCTTCACGCGCGAGAGCTACTTTGCCTGAGCCTCAGTGAACAGGTGGCCCATCCGCGCCTGCTTGGTGTCGAGATAACGCTCCGCAAGCGGCGATGCGGGGGGAACTTCGGCGGAGATGCGCTCGACTACGCGAATACCTTGCTCTTCAAGCGCGGCAATCTTCTCGGGATTGTTGGTGATGAGCCGCACTGAGTGAACACCCAGCAGCTTGAGAGCCTTCGCCGGAAGTTCGAAGACGCGGCAATCCGCCTTGTACCCCAGTTCCAGATTCGCCTCGATGGTGTCCATGCCCTTGTCCTGCAGCTCGTAGGCGCGCAACTTGGCCATCAGGCCGATGCCGCGCCCCTCCTGCTGCTCATACAGCATGATGCCGGCGCCTTCATCGACAATGCGCTGCATGGCGAGCTCGAACTGTTGCCGGCAGTCGCAGCGGAGTGAACCGAGGACATCGCCGGTGAGGCACTGGGAATGAATGCGGACGACTGGAGGCGCTGCGTGGATATCGCCGAGCACAAGGGCAACGCAGCTTTCTACCCGACGGAGAGGCGGCGGATCACCGGGCCGGCAAGGCTCAGGGTCCGTGACCACGCCTTCGAAACCATGAATGCGGAAATGTCCCCAGCGGGAGGGGAAGTCTGCCTCCGCTATCTTGCTGACCGTGATAGAGGACATGCTTAGATTATAGTCTGGGAGCGATTGAAGCCTCGATAAGGCAGCGTGCGTATGTACGATCCAAAGCTGGTCTGGATTTCGCTACTAATCAAGCTGGGCATCGCCGCGGCGGTGTCGAGCGCGCTGGCGCGGTCGCGCGTTTTCAAACGCCTACTGTTCGCAGAAGATCGCACGGCCGGAGAGACGATCGGCCTGCTCGCCTTCATCTGCATTCCGCTTACGCTTGGGGTGTGGGCGCGGGTGACGGTGCCGAACTTTCTGGCCGCGGATATTGCGTTTGAGACGACGGTGATTCTGGGTGTACTGCTGGGGCCTTGGTGGGCCGCCGTGGGCGCCGCATTTCTCACTATTCCTGCCATGCTGCACGGCGAATTTCTCACACTGCCCACAAATCTCTGCGTGGCCCTGATTGCGGGACTTTATGGGCGGCTGGTGGATCCGGAAGAGGTATGGTCGTTTTCACCCTTCATCGACCTGAGCATCTACCGATGGGTGCGGCGCAACCTGAGGCGTCCGCGCCTGGATCGCCAGGTCCTGCTGCTCATGTTGATCGTGGTGATGCAGATCGCGCGCATGGAACTTGCGAAGTTGTATCCGCATCGCCTTTGGGTGCTCGATACCCATGGCTGGATCGTGCGGCTGGCGATCTATGCCTGTCCCGCGGTGGTGGTAGGCATTCCGTTGAAGATCTGGAACGCAATCCAGATAGAGCAGAAGCTGGAGGAGCAGAAACGGTTGCTGCTGGAGGCGCGGCTGGATGCGCTGCAGCGGCAGATCAACCCGCACTTTTTATTCAACACCCTGAATTCGATTGGATCTCTGGTGCGGTTCCGGCCCGATCTGGCGCGGGAGATGATTGTGCGGCTGGCAAACATCCTGCGGACACTCCTTAGGGATCACGACAGCTTTGTCCCCTTCCGCGATGAGCTCGCCTTCACGGATGACTATCTGGGCATTGAAGTGGTGCGATTTGGCGCGGACAAACTGCGGGTGGAACGCGAAATTGAACCGGAGACGCTGGAGATCATGGTGCCCAGCATGGTGCTGCAGCCGCTGATTGAGAACAGCATCAAGCATGGGCTGGAGCCGCGACTGGAGGGCGGCACGGTGATCCTGCGCAGCCGTGTGCGCGAAGGCAGGCTGGTCGTGGATGTGGAGGACGATGGCGTCGGGATTATGCCGGCGCGCGCGGCGGCAGTGGGCGCTGTAACGGCGCAGAACCAATCCGGCAACGGCATCGGGATGAAAAATGTGCGCGAACGGCTTGAGGTGCTGTACGGAGGCGAAGCACGTTTCGAAGTGGAGAGCCGCCCGGGCCGTGGCACGCGTGTGACGCTGGAGATGCCGATGCTCTCAAATTCCACAGAAGTGCTCAATTGAATGAATTTGCATCTCGGCCGTCATGCATGGGACACGACTTCAGACAGCCAGTCCCCTTGACGGGATAGGAGAGCACGGCATACTCTCCTATCCCGGATAGGAGAGAGCCTTTGACGAAACCGGTCGAATTGCCCCAGGGCACACTCGAGATGCTCATCCTCAAGGCCGTCTCTCTCGGTCCGCTGCACGGCTATGGCATTCTGCTACGCATCCAGCAGATCTCCGACCAGCGTCTCGAAATCCTGCAGGGCTCCTTCTACACTGCTATCTATCGCCTGGAGCGCCGCGGCTGGATCAAGGGCGAGTGGGGCGAGTCAGAGAACAACCGCCGCGCCCGCTTCTACGCGCTCACCCGCGCCGGCACGCGTCAGCTCAAGACCGAAACCGCGAAGTGGACCGACATGGCTGCGGTCGTCGCCGGCATCCTCGACAAAAAGGCAGATGAGCTATGAGCCTCCTCAGCGCACTTCGCAGTCTGTGGCGCTCCATTACGCCGCGCCATCCCAGCGATGTCGAAGAAGAACTCCTCTCGCACCTTGACGCTTACCAGGAAGACCTCATGCGCCAGGGCCTCACCGCCGAAGAAGCTCGGCGCAAAGCGTGGATTGAACTCCGGCAGCCCGCGGTGCAGAACGAAACCTACCGCGCCGCTATCGGCCTTCGTCCCTTCGATGAGTTAGGCGGCGATATCCGTTACGGCCTGCGTGCTCTGCGCCGCAATCCTGGCTTCGCCGCCGTCGCCGTGCTCTCGCTTGCGCTCGGCATCGGCGCGACCACGGCCATGTTCTCGCTCATCTACGCCGTGCTGCTTCATCCCTTTCCCTATGCGGACGCGGATCGCATCGTGAACCCGGTCATCGTCAACGAACAACTTCCGGATGAGCCGCGCTGGTTCGCGATGACCAAGCCGCAGTTCGAAACATTGCGTCAGTCGCCTGTCATCCAGAGCCTGCTCGGCTTCGCGGAAGCCAATATGGAGATCACCGGCGGAGCCATCCCCGAGGACGTCCTCGCCACCTATCTCACCGGGAACGCCGGAAGCTTCTTCGGTGTCCCCGCGCTGCTCGGCCGCGGCATCGAGCCCTTCGACGATCAGGGACCCGGCCAGCACGTAGCCGTGCTCAATTACAAATTCTGGCAGCGGCACTTTGCTGGCGACCCTCACGTCGTCGGACGCACGATCGAGCTCGACCACGTCCCCTACACCATCGTCGGCGTCATGCCGCGCAGCTTCGCCTTCAATGACACCACGGGTGTCGGTGACGTCTACCTCCCGCGCAGCCTGCTGCATGACAGCGTCAATCCACCGGTG
>DASQRJ010000569.1:0-3751 GCA_035642955.1 Acidobacteriaceae bacterium | reverse complement strand
GAACACTTTCCGCATACACCGAGAGGAAATCGCTCCAACGGGGGAAGCGGCGCATGGCGTCTGTTCTACACAGTCTGAGGACCACGCTGGAGATGATCAAGTGGGAGCACTCGATCTTCGCGCTGCCCTTTGCGCTGACCGGTGCGGTGCTGGCGGCCAATGGCTGGCCGCGTGCCATGCAGCTTTTCTGGATTGTCGTCTGCATGGTGACGGCGCGGTCGGCTGCGATGGCTTTCAATCGCTGGGCCGATGCGGACCTGGACGCGGCGAACCCGCGCACGGCATCGCGTGCGATTCCGGCGGGACTGCTCTCGCGCGGCTTTGTCGGCGCATTCACGGTAGTGATGGCGCTGCTGTTTGTATTCTCCGCGTCGCGGCTGAACCGGCTTTCGCTCGAGCTGTCGCCGGTGGCGCTGGCGGTATTGCTGGGCTACTCCTATATGAAACGGATCACGCGCTGGTCGCACCTGGTGTTGGGGCTGGCGCTGGGCATGGCGCCGGCGGCGGCGTGGATCGCGATCCGCGGCGCGCTGGACCCGCGCATCCTGGTGCTGACGGCAGCGGTTCTGTTCTGGGTGGCGGCCTTCGACGTGTTGTACGCCTGTCAGGACGCGGAACACGACCGCGGCGCGGGTCTGCGCAGCATTCCTCAGGCGCTGGGCGTGCACAAGGCCTTCGGAATGGCGCGAGCGATGCATGGCGCGATGCTGCTGTTGCTGGTGTGGCTATTGCACCTGTTCCACCTGGGGCCGATCGCCGGATGGGGGCTGGTGGTGGTGATGGCGCTGCTCTTCTATGAGCATTCCATCGTCTCGCCGCGCGATTTGCACCGGCTGAATGCGGCCTTCTTTACCCTGAATGGGATCATCTCGGTACTGTTCTTCTGCTTTGTCGCGATGGCGGTGACGTTTCAGCGCTGACGGCGGCAGAAAAAAGCCTGCGCATGTGCGCAGGCTTCGCTAACAGGGAAATCGAGAGAGGCTAAGTGAAAGACGAAAAGGCTACAGCAGATTTCCCATAGAGATACGCCGAAACAGGGAGGCTTGACGCGGCCTTTTCCTTAAGAAAAGCCGCTCCGCTCTGAGCTAAGCGGTGCATGGTGATGGGAAATCTGCTCTAAGAGTTGGATGCGTGTTTGTCGCGCTCGCGATCCTTGAAGTTATCGATCTTCGCATTCACCTTCTTCTTCATCTCGGAGACTTTATCGGTGAAGCGTTCGCGATTCGCGCTCGCCGAATCTTCAGTCTCCGCCACATGACGATCATGCGTGGTTTGCGCCGCGTCCTTCACGTTGCCCCAGGTTTCCTTGGCGGCGCCCTTTACCTGATCGGCTACGCCCTGGTTGGCGAGTTTCTGGTTGCCAACCGCGTCGCCTAACTTTTCCTTCGCCTTGCCGATGGTTTGATCGAATTTTCCCTCGACCTGATTTTTGTCCATAACTTACCTCCACTTCACTCAGGATGGGATGCGCACGATACCTTGGCGTTGCATATCGTGCGCATTATGGAAACTAGACGGCGGTTCGACGGCCGCCAACGAGTTGGAGAATGAGAACCACCAGCGCAATCAGCAGCAGAATGTGGATGTATGCACCCAAGACGTGGAACCCGACAAAGCCCAGCAGCCACAGCACGAGCAGAACAACGAAAATTGTCCAGAGCATTTTGTATCTGTCTCCTTGCAAATACGAGTTACTGACTTCGGTATGGTATGGTGCGCTTGACAGCGCATGAGTTGCCGTATCCGCGCAAATAATTCCAGGTTCTAATGCTTAGGTACGAATAGGTACGAAAAATCATCATGAAGATAGGCATCCAAGGCGAGCCTGGCTCCTTCAGTCATCAAGCCGCGCTGCGTACGATACCGAACGCTGTTGTTCTTCCGTGCGCGCTTTCCGCCGATGTTTTCGAGCAACTGAGAAAAGGCAGCGTGGATGCCATCATGATTCCGATCGAGAACACGCTGGCGGGATCTGTGGTTGAGCACTACGACTTGTTGCTCGAGCATTCCGTTTTTATCGAGCGCGAGACGGTGATCCGCATCGAGCATCTCGTCATTGGAATTGCGGGCAGCACGATCGAGGAGCTGAAGCGCATTTATTCCCATCCGGTCGCACTGGCGCAGTGCCGCAGTTTTTTTCAGCAGCATCCCGCCATTGAGCCGGCCGCTTTTTACGACACAGCAGGCGCGGTGAAGCAGATCATCCAACTGCAGGACCGTCACACGGCCGCGATCGCCGGCATCCAGGCAGTGGATATTTACGGCGGCATGGTGCTGGCGAAGGGAGTGGAAGACGATGTTGCCAACTTCACCCGGTTCCTGCTGGTTCGGGAAGGAATGGCAGCCTCGTATCCCCAGGGCTTGCATAAGCTCAGTCTGTGCTGTCAGGTACTGCATCGCCCGGGAGCGCTGGCCGGGGTGCTGACGGAGATCGGGTCGGCGGGCGGCAACCTGACGCAGATTCAGTCGCGCCCGGTACACGGCCAGCCGTGGCACTATCACGTCTTTGTGGATGCGTTGATTCCGGACGCGACCGCCGCGGAGAGGCTGCTGGATCGGCTGGCGGCCATGAGGGTGAGCTATAAGGTGCTAGGCCGCTTTGCGCCGGCGCCTGAGTTTGTCTGAGCGCTCGATCGAGGCCCAGGCCATCGGGGTTCTGGGGCCGAAATGAGCGGCTGGACGCGTTCGTAACGCACCGATGTGCGGCCGGGAAGCACAAAAAATCACGCCTGGGAGTGCTTTCGCCGATAGACTTTGGGGCGGCGTGGCAGGACGGGAATGGTCGCATCCAACCCCGGTAGGGCTCTGAGGGGAACGTCCGCCCGGTACCTGCCGATTCATGCGACTTTTGGAAAGCTGATGCGTCCAATGTACACATATTTGATATAAGGACACTCATGGCTAGCGATTTTCTCAGCATTATCGAACCCGCCAATCGCAATCAGCAGAACGAAAGCAGCACACCGGCTGCGGGCGGGCGCGTCCTGCCGGTTCTGCCGGTTCGGGATACGGTTCTGTTTCCTCATGCCGTTCTGCCGCTGACGGTGGGCCGGGAGAGCTCGATCCAGCTCATCCAGTCGCTGGGCGACGAAAAGACGGTGGTGGTGGTGGCGCAGCGCGATGCGCGCGTCGACGCGCCGCAACCCAGCGATCTGCACGCGGTGGGCACACTGGCGACCGTGCACAAGGTCGTCAAGATGCCGAACCAGAGCCTGTTCGTCTTCACCGAAGGCACGCAGCGGGTAAGGCTGGGCGAGTTCAACCAATTCGAGCCGTTCATGACCGCCTCGGTGGAGCCGGTTCCGGAGATCACTCCGTCCAAGGGCGCGGAGATCGAGGCGCTGCATCGCAATGTGACCTCGCAGTTCCAGCAGATCGTGACCTCGTCGCCGACCCTGTCCGATGAGCTGCAGACGATCGCGCTGAATATCGAAGATCCAGGCCGGCTGGTGGACTTCATCGCGTCCTCCCTGCCGTTCCTGCCGACGACCGAGAAGCAGGAGCTGCTGGAGACGCCGGATGTGGTGGCCCGCATGGAGCGGATCAACAAGCACCTGGCGAAGGAGCTGGAGGTCCAGCAACTGCGCAACAAGATTCAGTCCGAGGTTCAGGATCAGGTGCAGCAGTCGCAGCGCGACTACTACCTGCGCGAGCAGATGAAGGCGATCCAGAAGGAACTCGGCGAAATGGACGAGGGCCAGAAGGATATCCAGGAGCTGCGCGACAAGATTGAAGCCGCGGGCATGCCGGA
>DASQRJ010000568.1:0-5034 GCA_035642955.1 Acidobacteriaceae bacterium | reverse complement strand
GACGAGATCGTGACTGGTTCCTATAAGACGCTGCGTGAACTCAAGAGTGGCGCACCGGTAAAGCCTCTTGATGCGACCGCTGCAGCCACTGGCACGTCCACCACTTAGCGCAGGTTCGCGAGCATGCAACTGCAATCCACAAGGAGCCCCAAATGGCGGCTGAAACGATGACGGCTACGGAGACGATGACCACAACACAAGCAGCCCGGGGCGACGTCATCGTTGTCGAGGATCTGTGGAAGACCTATGACATGGGCTCCGAGCAGGTGCATGCGCTGCGCGGCGTCAGCCTGCGCATCCAGCACAACGAATACGTCTCCATCATGGGTCCATCCGGCTCCGGCAAATCGACCCTCATGAACCTGATTGGCTGCCTGGATTCGCCAACCAAGGGCACCTACACCTTGAACGGCCATCGCGTCAGCGACCTGAACGACGACGAGCTGGCGCGCATCCGCAACCGCGAGATCGGGTTCGTCTTCCAGACCTTCAACCTGCTCGCTCGCGCCACCGCCCTGCACAATGTGGAGCTGCCGCTGATCTACAACGGCACGCCGTCGGAGGAGCGCATTGAGCGCGCGAAAGCCGCCCTGCGCGCGGTGAACCTGGAAGAGCGCATGAACCACAAGCCGAACGAGCTCTCCGGCGGTCAGCGGCAGCGCGTTGCCATTGCGCGTGCGCTCATCAACCGCCCATCGATCATCCTGGCCGACGAGCCGACCGGCAACCTGGACTCGAAGACCGGCGATGAGATCATGGCGCTGTTCGACGAGCTGCATGCACACGGCAACACCATTGTGGTGGTGACGCACGAACCGGATATTGCCGAGTTTTCGCATCGTGTGGTGCACATCCGCGACGGTGTCATTGCCTCCGACGAGCCATCGGCGCGGGTCCGCAACCCGCACAGCCAGCCACACAGCAAGACATAGCGTCCCAAGCTCGCCCGTCGTACCGGGGCGACGCCTCTGCACCTTGATCGGTGATCGCGGCGTATCGTGGATTCACAATCACTCGAGGATCCTGTCTCCATGCTCCTGATCTCCTGCCTGCTCGCGGCCGCAGTCGGTTTGCCGCAGACGCTGCCGTCGCAGCAGCCGCCTCCTTCCGCTTCGTCTTCCACGGTCGCCCAACGCGAGAAAGCCCTCAACGCTGTCTTCTCCGACTACTGGGAGCAGCAGCTCAAGGACTCGCCGGAATTCGCCTCGACCCTGGGCGACAAGCGCTACGACGACCAACTGAGTGACTACTCGGTTGCCGGTTACAACGCCCAGTTGCAGCACGACCGGGTCTTTCTTGACCGGTTGGGCGCCATCGATACCGCAGGACTGCCTGAACAGGAAGTGTTAAGCCAAGACCTGCTGGTGCGCAAGCTGGTCGACGAACAGGAAGAGGCCCGCTTCAAGCCATGGGAGATGCCGGTCTCCCAATTCCGCGGCCTGCATTTGGAGCTTCCGCAACTGGTGCCGCAGTTGAGCTTCGACACGGCAGATGACTACGACCACTACATCGCCCGACTCGGCAAGATTCCCGCGGCGTTCGCGCAGATCACCGACAACATGATGACGGGCGTCGACGACAATCGCCTGCCTCCCAGGTTCCTGCTGGAGAAGGCCCTCGTCGAGGTCACCACGCTCGCACAACAAAAGCCGGAAGACTCACCCTTTGCACAGCCACTCAAGAAATTCCCGCCCTCGATCTCGCAGGCGCAACAGGCGGAGATTCGCCAACAGGTGCTGAAGGCGATCGCAACGCAGGTGCTGCCCGCGTACGCGCGTTTCGGGCGCTTCCTGTCGGCGCAGTACATTCCGCACGGACGTACCGAACCGGGCATCTGGTCGCTGCCTGACGGCGATGCCTACTACAAGTTCCTGGTGCGACGCAGCACCACGACCGATCTGACGCCGGAGCAGATTCACAAGATCGGCGAGCAGCAGGTGGCCGAAGACGAGGCCCAGATGCTGACGATCGCGAAGAAGCTCGGCTTCGCGGACCTCAAGGCATTGCGGGCTTCGATCGCAAACAATCCGAAGCTGCACCCGAGCTCACCCGAGGCGCTGATCGCGGTGTACCGCGGCTACCTGGACGGCATGAAGCCGAAGCTGCCGCAGCTCTTCGGCCGGCTGCCCAAGGCGCCGCTCGAAGTGCAGCAGGTACCGGCCTACCTGGCCAAGAACCAGGCGCCGGCCTACTACCAGGCGGGCACGCCGGATGGTAAGCGGCCCGGCATCTTCTTCGTGAATACCTACGACTATGCGCAGCGGCCGCTGACGCTGCCGGAGGACATTGCTTACCACGAAGGCCTGCCCGGGCATCACCTGCAGATCTCCATCGCGCAGGAGCTGACCGGCATTCCGGAGTTCCGGAAGCACAACTACTACACCGCCTACACCGAGGGTTGGGGGTTATACGCGGAGCGCCTGGGCAAGGATGTCGGCTTCTACACCGATCCGTACAGCGACTATGGGCGGCTGGAGGGCGACATCTGGCGTGCGATCCGCCTGGTCGTCGATACCGGCGTGCATGCTGAACATTGGAACCGGCAGCAGATGGTGGACTACTTCCACGCGCACTCGTCGGTGGACGAGACCGATGTGCAGGCGGAGGTCGACCGCTATATCGCGATCCCGTCGCAGGCGCTGGGCTACAAGATCGGGCAGCTCAAGTTCCTGGAGCTAAGGGCCAAGGCGCAGCAGGTGCTGGGAGCGAAGTTCGACATCCGCGGCTTCCACGACACGGTCATCGATTCGGGCGCGTTGCCGTTGGACGTGGTCGAGCAGCGCGTGAATGCATGGATTGCGTCGCAGCAGGGTGACAAGGCACAGCAATAAAGGCACAGTAGACAGATGACGGACCGAACGCAGTCCTCTTCACCGGCAACGAAAACAGCCCGCATCGACGCCCTGAGCGATGCGAGCCGTATCGACTCCGCAAGCGATGCTCGGCGCATCGACAAACGCGTGGCCATGCTGGGCGCGGGCAAGATGGGCTCGATCCTGATCGAGGGGCTGATCCGCAGCGGCCGTTTTGCGCCGGAGCAGATAGCGGCCACGGTGCAGCACGAGAACCGTGCCCCGAAGCTGGCGGAGCGGCTGAAGATTGCCGTTTCGACCGATAATGCGACGGCAGCCAGCAAGGCGGACCTGATCTTCATCGGGGTGAAGCCATTCACGGTGATCGACGTCATCCGGCAGATCAAGCCCGTCCTGACGCCGGAGAAACTGATCATCTCGTTTGCCGCTTCGGTCAAAACGAAAGCGATCGAGGATGCCACGGAGTTGCTGGGCATGCCGGTGGTGCGAGCGATGCCGAACACGCCGGCGATGCTGGGCGCCGGCATGACGGCGCTGTCCGGCGGGCGCTTCGCTACGGTGCTGCACCTGCAACTGGCGGCGTCGCTGTTTGAGAGCGTGGGCCGCACGGTGCAGGTGGATGAGAAGCACCTGGACGCGGTGACCGGACTTTCCGGCTCCGGGCCAGCGTATATCTACATCATCCTCGAGGCGCTGGCCGAGGCCGGCGTAAAGGTCGGACTGCCGCGCGATGCAGCGACGCTGCTGGCCGCGCAGACGACGCTCGGCGCAGCCCGCATGGTGCTCGAGACGGGTGAGCATCCGGCGCTTTTGAAGGACGCGGTGACGACCCCGGCAGGGTGTACGGCCGACGGCCTTCTTGAGCTCGAAGAAGGCGGCCTGCGGGTGACCCTGATCAAGGCAGTGATGCGGGCGACAGAGCGGGCGCGGCAACTGGCGGGCGGGTAGGTAACGGTACCGGCCCCCCCTCCCCGGCACCGGAGGGGCGGCTGTAAGTCGCTCAGAATCTGGCGGTTAGCCTGTCTTCCGAGGGCTAAATATGTCTATCCACTGGACTTACGCGTAAATATGTCCAGATACAGGGGTTACGGCGTGCCTCCTCCTGACCCCGCGGCTCCCGTCTGGTGGCGCGGCGGGTGAAACAGCAGATCCCTCCACTTCGCTTCGGTCGGGATGACGGCGTGAGCGGCTTCGCTCCTGCCGGGATGCCAGGGAGATACATGTGTCCGCGCCTCAGCTAACGCATTTTCCCTGTAGGTGTAGAGCGGCCAACAGAAGCTCTTGTGGCTTTTCGTTAAGGAAAAGCCACGCCGAGGTACTCTCCGCTGCCTCGCAGCATCAGGGAAAATGCTCCAGGCACATTCTTGTCCCTTATTTCAAGTGTAGCGATTCGTGTGTAGATATCCGGCAGAATTCGCAACGGCTTGCCCATATCGGGAAGGCCGCAGCGGCGCACACGCAGTCGGGCGTTCCCTACTCAGCGCGTAATGCCTTTGCCGGATCGAGGCAGGCTGCGCGTTGCGCGGGAATGGCGCTGGCGATGAGCGAGACCAGGATGAGACACACGGCGGCGGCGAGGTAGCTGATGGCGTCGAAGGGCTTGACCAGATAGAGCGCGGAGGCGAGCGCGCGGCTGATCAGGATAGCCAGCGGTGCGCCGACAAGGACGCCAATGCACGTGAGCCAGAGACTGCTGCGCAGGATCATCCAGACCACCTGACCGCGGCGCGCGCCGAGCGCCATGCGGACGCCGATCTCTGCGGTGCGGCGGCTGACTCTGTACGCGAGCGTCCCGTAGATGCCGGTGGCGACGAGCACGATGGCGAGCAGGCCGAAACATTCGGCGAGACGCGCAAAGAGGATCTGCTGCGAGATGGACTCTTTGAACTGCGCCTGCTGCAGCATGGGCTGGAGCAGCGGCAGGTTGGGATCAATCTGGCGGACGGCGTTCTGCGCAGCGGGGAGGATGGCGAGCGCATCACCCTGAACGCGCATCTCGACATGCAGTTCTCCGACGCTGCCCATTTGCGTGTATGGCACCCAGAGCATGGGGATACTCTGTTCCGTGATGCCGGTGTACTTGTGGTCTTTCACGACGCCGATGATCTGGGCGTGATGGGCCCATGTTTGGTCGCCGATGCTATGCCCCACGGGGTCCTGCTTGGGAAGAAATCGCTCGGCGAAGGTCTGATTGACGATGACGACGCTTGCCGAATGAGGT
>DASQRJ010000567.1:0-6465 GCA_035642955.1 Acidobacteriaceae bacterium | reverse complement strand
TACATGGCGCGGCGTAGCGGACTCGACCCTGCCTCTCGATCCTCGGCGCTGCTGGCCTCGGGCGTGCGCTGAACAACCGCACTTCCATTTCTTACAATCCGCGCGACCGAGTAGGCGCCATGATCGATAGCATGGGTGGCGAGCTATCTTGACGGAGGGACACGATGCCTGCGAAGCGTGGAATCGGAAATGTGACAGCAAATAGCGAGCTGCTGGAAATGGCGATGGCCTTTGGAGCAAGCTGCGTGCTGAGCGCCGCTGCGCGGCTGGGCGTGGCCGATGCGCTGGGTGACGGAGAACGCAGCGCATCGGATATTGCCGTGCGATGCCAGGCGGATGCTTTATCGATGTATCGGTTGCTGCGAGCTATGGCGGTACACGGTCTGCTGATGGAAACGCAGCCGCAGCACTTCCGCCTTACCGCGATGGGTCAGCAGTTGCGTAAGGATGCGCCGGATTCGGCGTGGGCCGAGGTGGTCTTCTGGGCCGATCTGCTGGCCGACATGTGGTCGCAGCTTGGCGAGTGTGTTCGCACTGGAAAGAACGCTGTGCGGGTGATGGAGAAGACGGGCAGGACTCCGCGCTGGTCGCAGGACCCCAACGCAAGCGACATCTTTCGCGCGGTGATGGGCACCACTCGGGCGGAGAACTACGCGCCCATCGCAGAGGCGTGGCCATTTCCCACCAGCGGCGTTGTCGCAGATCTTGGCGGCGGTGGCGGCGCGCTCATCCGGGCTGTGCTCGAACGGCATGCGGGGCTGCGCGGCATGCTGGTCGACCGGCCGGAATCTATCGCCAACGCGGAAAAAATCTTCAGCGTATCTCCAGTTGCCGATCGGTGCCTGCGGATCGCCGCCGATCTGTGCGAAGCAGTGCCGCCCGGCGCCGATGTCTACATGCTGAAGCATGTGCTGCACGGCTACACCGACGAGAAGGCAGTCGAGCTTCTCCGCAATTGCCGCCGCGTCGTGCCAACCACGGGAAGCCTGCTGGTGATTGAATTCGTTCTGCCCAACGTCGTTTCAAAACCGGCGCCGGAGCTGGTCACCCGCTTCATGAGCGACCTGAACATGATGGCCGTGACCGGCGGCCGGGAGCGAAGCGAGCACGACTGGCGCGGGTTGCTGGAAGAGGCAGGCTTCACGCTCGCGCGCAACGTTCCGGTGCCGGAGATGGATATGTCGATTCTTGAAGCGCGACCGAGAGCAATGGCGGAATAGATCGAGCGAAAGCAAAAAGCGCCGCGAGATTGCTCGCGGCGCTCTTGTGGATACGAAGTCTGGCTATTCGTGCCAGCGTTTGAAGATCAGCGATCCATTCGTGCCGCCAAAGCCGAAGGAGTTCGAGAGCGCGTACTCGGTCTCAATCGGCTGCGGCTTATTGGGTACGTAATGCAGCTCGCAGGCCGGATCCTGGTTGACCAGATTCGTCGTTGGCGGAGCCGTCTGGTGAATCAGCGCCATCACCGTGATGCCCGCTTCCAGTCCGCCCGCGCCGCCCAGCAGGTGCCCGGTCATCGACTTGGTGGAGCTTACCGGCAGCTCGCCGCTCAAAGCACGCTCGCCGAAGAGCTTCTTCATGGCGGACGATTCCAGCGCATCGCCCAGCGGAGTCGATGTGGCGTGCGCATTCACGTAACCGATCTTGTCCGGCGAGAGCTCCGCGGATCTCAACGCATTGCCCATGGCCCGGAAGCAGCCTTCGCCCTCCGGAGCCATGCCGGTCATGTGATAGGCATCCGAGCTCAGGCCATAGCCCACGATCTCCGCCAGAATCTTCGCGCCGCGCGCCTTCGCGTGCTCCATCTCTTCCAGGATCAGGATGCCCGCTCCCTCGCCCACCACAAAGCCGTCGCGATCCTTGTCGAAGGGGCGGCAGGCGTGCTCGGGATCGCTGTTGCGCGTGGAAAGCGCCTTCATCGCAGCGAATCCGCCAATCCCCATGGGGGTGATGGCGGCCTCGGAACCGCCCGCGATCATCACGTCGGCGTCGCCGCGCTCGATGACGCGATAGGCGTCGCCGATGGAGTGCGCGCTGGTGGTGCAGGCCGTGGCTGTCGCCTGATTCGGCCCCTTGGCGCCGTAGCGGATGCTGACCTGGCCGGCCGCCAGATTCACGATGGCGGCAGGGATGAAGAAGGGCGAGATCTTGCGCGGACCGCCGTTGAGCATATTGCTGTGCTCGCGCTCGATAATGTCGAAGCCCCCGATGCCGGAGCCGATGTGAACGCCGATGTGCTCGGCATTTTCCGGCGTGACCTTGAGTCCGCTGTGATGGAAGGCCTCATCGGTGGCGGCAATGGCGAAGTGGATGAAGCGCGCCATCTTGCGCGCTTCCTTCTTCTCGATGAACTTCAGGGGATCGAAGTTCTTCACTTCCGCTGCGAAGGTAACGGGAAATTGGGTGGCATCGAAGCCGGTGATCGGCGCCATGCCACTCTTGCCGGCCAGCAGGTTCTGCCACAACTCTGGCGCGGTATTGCCGGGGCCTGCGATAAGTCCGAGCCCCGTCACGACCACCCGTCGATCGCACCGCAAGGTTATTTGCCGCCTTTCGCGTGTTTCTCGATGTATTCGGTCGCATCCTTGACGGTCTTGATCTTCTCGGCGTCTTCGTCTGGAATCTCCATGTCGAAGGCCTCTTCAAACTGCATCACCAGCTCCACCACGTCGAGCGAATCTGCTCCCAGGTCTTCCTGGAAGGAGGCGCTGGGCGTGACCTCAGCCTCATCCACCTGGAGCTGCTCCACAATGATCTGCTTTACCTTCTCGTCCACTGCTGCCATGCCTATCTCCTCAATCGCCTGAATCGAATGAAATGAATCCCTTTGAGACTATCAGGTACGCGCGGCGTGGGCGCAGCAACGCACGCCCGCACTCCGGTGGTTTGGATGCTGGTCCCGAACTCTCAAGTCTACTGAGGGGCTCCGGGGGTGTAAAGGCGGGCGACCCAGCCGATTCGCACAACACAACGTCGATCCTGCGTCGTACAGTCCGAAGCAGCGGTCGGGTTTATGAGCATCATGGTCTATCTCTTCGCTGCACTCGCCTGCCTCGCCATCGGCGGCCTTGTGGGATACCTCGTCGCGCTCTCCCGGCAGGGGGCCGTGGCCGGGGAAGCGGCACAGCTACGCAGTCAGATCGCGGCGCTCGATGCAACTCTTGCCGCGGAGCGTGCTGCGCAGTCACGTCTGGACGACGGGCGCGATCTGATGGCCGACCAGTTCCGCGTGCTGGCCAACGACATTCTGGAGGAGAAGTCGCGGCGTTTCGTGGAGCAGAATCAGGCTGGCCTGGGGCAGCTGCTCGATCCGCTCAAGATGCGTCTGCAGGAGTTCCAGTCCAAGGTCGATCAGGTGTACGTGCAGGAGGGCAAGGATCGCAGCGCGCTGGCCCAGCAGGTGACATCGCTGCTGCAGATGAACCAGCGGCTCGCCGACGAGGCCAAGGATCTGACGCAGGCGCTGAAGGGCTCGGCCAAGACGCAGGGTGATTGGGGCGAAGTCATTCTGGAGCGCATCCTTGAGGCGGCCGGGCTACGGCGCGATCACGAGTACACCTTGCAGGAAACGGTGGCGCGCGAAGACGCCACCCGCGCACGGCCGGACGTCATCCTGCATCTGCCGGGCAATCGCAAGCTGGTGGTCGATGCAAAGGTGTCGCTGCTCGATTACGGCACCTACTGTGCGACCGCGGACGAGGCACTGCGCAAACATGCCGCGGCGCGCCACTGTGCATCCTTGCGTGAACACATTCGCGGACTCGCCGCGCGCAACTACCAACGCCTGCCGGGACTCGAAACGCTGGACTTTGTCATCCTCTTCGTACCCATCGAGCCGGCTTTCCTGCTCGCTCTGGAAACCGACAGCAACCTTTGGGTCGATGCGTGGGAGAAGAACATCCTGCTGGTCTCGCCCAGCACGCTGCTCTTCGTGGTGCGCACCGTGGCGCATCTGTGGCGGCAGGAGGAGCAGGTGAAGAATGTGCAGCAGATCGCCGAACGCGGCGCGGAGCTTTACGACAAATTCGCCGGCTTTGTCGAGGACCTGAGCCGAGTTGGCGCTCGCATCGAACAGACGCGCAACGCCTACGACGCTGCCTTCGACAAGCTCACGCGCGGACGAGGCAATCTGGTGCGCCAGGCGGAGATGCTTCGCGCCCTCGGCGTGCAGCCGTCCAAACGCCTGCCACGACAGATGACGCAGCGCGCCGAAGACATCGGCATGTTTGAGAAGAGCGACACTACCGCGGAAGTCAATGAGATGAAAGGCGGCGAATCCTAACCGCGTCTGCTGCGTCTAAGCTCTGGGTGCTTGCGGTTGCCATCCCCCAAACGGGTAGCTTGCAAACCGCGACGACCCCCGTTAGCATCCGATCAGAAACCGGCCTGCAAAGCAGGTGCGGAGCTAACGCTGGTAGAACCTATAATTCTTGAACAGGGACTCGACTCGATTAATTGGCTCGGTGTGCAGTGTCCGCCAGTCCGGAATGCCTAAAGAGCTGCGGAGAGTCCCACCGTCTTAGGACGGGTTCACCAGCGCGCAACGCACGGCCCCGTGGGTCGGTTTTCTTCTTCTTCCCGCCGAATCTCCTGCACTGCGCTGCGAGGTCTCTCTCCTCACGATGTATCCTCGCTTCCTCCAGTTCGGCGTCTTCGTGATCTCCAGCTATGGCGTGCTCGCGGTCGTCGCGGCATTCTGCGGCATCGCGCTCTGGACCAGCATCGCGCGCCGCATCGGCCTGGACGCGGCGAAGATCCAGAGCGCTGGCCTGCTCACCGTCCTATGCATCGTTTTCGGTGCGCGGCTGGCCGTTGTCATCGCCAACTGGCGGGGTTTCCTGCAGGCGCCGCTTCTGATTCTCACCGCCGGTACCCTCAGCACCGGCAGCGCGGCCATCTTCGGCGTGATCCTGGCGGCGGTCGCGGCCATCGCGTATCTGCTCTTCGTCCGCGTGCCGGTCATCCGCGCACTCGATGCGGCCGCACCAGCGGTGGTGCTCGCGCTTGCCATCCTTGACATCGCCAACTTCGCTGCTGGTTCGCACTACGGAGCGCCCACCGCGGCGCCGTGGGGCGTCACCTACGGCAGCCGCTTCGCCGCCCGCACTACCGGCGTGCCGCTGGGCGTGGCGCTGCATCCGGTGCAGCTCTATGCGGCGATCGGACATTTCGTGCTCGCCGCTGTCCTGGTCACGATGCTGCGTGACAACGTGCTGAACAGTGAGAGCCGCCCGGCAGAGGTTCTCGGCACCGCTCTCTTCGTAGACGGCGTGCTGCGCTTTCTGCTTGCGCCGCTGTCGGGCGATTATGCGGACGCTTCTACGCTCTTCCACCTCGTCACACCCCCGCAGGCCCTTGCCATGCTGATGGTGCTGCTCGGCGGCGCGTGCTGGCTCGGTCGCGGCTCGCAACCGGTGGTCCATCATGCCTGAAAATGCAGCCGACACACGGACGCTCGTCGTACCCGCTGAGGCCGCCGGCCGCCGGCTGGATCAGTATCTGGTAGAGGCGCTCGCCGTCAGCCGCGCCCGTGTCCAGTGGCTGCTGTCGGAGGACAAGGTGCTGCTCGAAGGCAAGCCGCCCAAGGCCAGCCTGAAACTGCGCGGCGGTGAGCAGGTTTCCGTCACCGGCGAAGCCGAGGCGCGGCCGCTCCGTGCTGTTCCCGAGGCCATCACCCTCGACATCGTCTTCGAAGATGACGACCTCGCTGTGGTCAACAAGCCGGCCGGCATGATGGTGCATGCGGGCGCGGGTTCCACCGACGACGCGCGCAACCGCGGCACGCTGGTCAACGCGCTGCTGCATCATTTTCAGGAGCTGTCTTCGCACGCCGGCGCATTGCGTCCGGGCATCGTGCATCGGCTGGACAAGCAGACCAGCGGGCTGCTGCTCGTTGCCAAGCATGACAAGGCGCACGCGAAGCTGTCGGATATGTTCTCCCGCCGTCAGGTGCGGAAGACCTACATTGCACTGGTGCATGGCGCAGTTGCCGCAGAGAGCGGGACGGTGAACGCCGCCATCAGCCGCGATGCCATCCGCCGCACCCGGATGACGACCCGCCGCGACGATGGCCGCATCGCCATCAGTCATTACCGCGTGCTGCGCCGTATCGAATCGCCCTTCGGACGCTTCACCCTGGTCTCCGTGCGCATCGAAACCGGGCGCACCCATCAGATTCGCGTCCACATGGCATCGCTTGGGCATCCGGTTGTCGGCGATACGCTCTACGGCGCACCGGCGTTGATTCACCTGGCGCCGGAAACCGGTCGCTCCCACACACCGCGCCGTCGTGCTCCCGCAGCCGATGCGCAGCCGGAGCCGACGCTGCAACTCGAGCGCAACTTCCTTCACGCGGCGGAACTCGCGCTGCCGCATCCGGTCACCGGGGCGCCGCTCGCCTTTGCGGCGCCGCTGCCCGCGGAGCTGGAGCTGTTTCTTCAACAATTAACCACCGAGTTGACCATC
>DASQRJ010000566.1:0-5701 GCA_035642955.1 Acidobacteriaceae bacterium | reverse complement strand
CTTTGCGGGTTTGCGGGACATCGACACCGACGGGCTTCTCGCAGTAGGCATGCTTGCCGCCGGCAACGACGGCTTCGAGATGCTGAACATGGAAGAAGGGCGGCGTGGAGATCTGGATGGCATCGATGTCTTTGCAGTTGGCCAGCTCTTCGAAGGCACGATAGCCGTGGAAGGTGAGGCGCGGGTCGATGCCGGGTTTGTTGACCGAGGCGTTGAGCTCGTCGAAGTGCTGTTTGCCAAGGGCAAGCTTGTCGGGGAAGATGTCCGCGAGCGCGACCAGGTGCGCGGGGGTGTTCTTCACGAAGGAGGTCGCGACGGCGGTGCCGCGATTGCCGCAGCCGAGCAGGCCGAGACGCACGGCAGAGTTGGCCTGGTAGCCGAAGGCAGTAGACGGCTTGACGATGAGGAGGCCCGCGGAGGCTGCTGTGGTGGTCTTGAGGAAGTCGCGTCTGTCCATGGTTGTTGAATTCCTTTACTGATACTGGCTAACAGGAGATCCCTCCACTTCGGCCGGGATGACACAGTGACGGAGCGATGCTTATGTAACCTGCGCGAGCACCTTTTCGAGATACTGCTTTTCCTGGCGGACATCTTCGATCTGCTTGGGGCCGTGGGTTTCGCGCTCGATGGTGATGGCGCCGGTGTAGCCGGCTTTGCGCAGACCGGCGAAGACCTTGCGGAAGTCAACGAGGCCGGCGCCGATGAGAACCTCTTCGCCGAGCTTGTCGGGATCGGTGGGCCAGCGGCCGTCCTTGGCGTGGACGGCGTGCACGTGCGGGCCGAGGATAGCGACGGCGTCGACGGGATTGGCCTTGCCGTAGAGGATGAGGTTGGCGGTGTCGAGGCCGACGCCGAGGTTGGGCTGGCTTACATCGCGGATGACGCGCGACATGGTGGTGGGTGTCTCCTGGCCGGTCTCCATGAGGAAGCGCTGATCGTTTTTGGCGCAGTGCTGCGCGACCTGTTTGATGGCGACGACGGTTTCCTGATAGAGCGGGTCGGAGGGGTTCTCCGGGATGAAGCCGCAGTGCGTCTGCACCTGATTTACGCCGAGCAGCCTGGCGAAGTCCGATGCCTGCCTGAGCGCGTCGATGCGCGCGGCGCGGGTGGCGCGCGGGACGAACCCGATGGTGGATGGGCCCTGCATGAAATCCCACACCAGCGGCGGCGGGCCGACGACTTCGACGGTGGTGCAGGTGACGTTGTACTTGGTGAGCAGGCCTTTGAACTGGGTGGCGAGCGCCGGAGTGAACTTGCCGATGTAGGCATCGAGCGAGAGAAAGCAGGTGGGCAGGCCGAGCTGGTGAACGCGCGAGATGGTCTCTTCCGGGCCCTCGGCCGGGCTGATGAGCAGACCGAGCGGCATAGCGTGCGCGCCGGCGGCCGGGCTCGGATCTTCAGCGGCAGGCGCGAAGGTATTGGCAAGAGCGGCAGTGGGCAGGAGGGCGGCCGCGGCTGCGGCGGAGGAGAGGAAATCGCGTCGGCGCATTTAGTTCTCCGATGTGGGCTTGGACGCGTCCTTTATTGCATCTTGGGGTGTGAAAGTCCAGTTGCAGACCAGAGAGAACACCCGGACAGATCTAACGCTCATTCGTTGCCGCGACGACGGATGGACTGCACGATCCAGGCGATGGGCAGGGCGGCGAAGGCGATGGTCCATCCGGTGAGCCCGCGCATGAGCCATGGGCTGGCCTCTCGTTCGGCGGGCGAGATGTCGGCGTGAAAGCTGAGGAGCAGTGCAAGGCAGCTTCCCGCGAGCAGAGTTCCGATAAGCAGCAGCGACCAGTGAAGGCGCTCGTTGCCGATCAGAGCATCGAGGCCGCAGCCGACGAGCCACCAGAAGGGCAGAGCGAAGAAGGGAAGCACGAGTGCGTCCCAGGTTTCGGGAAGCAGGGCTGCCGGATGCCAGATGGCGGGCCATGAGGTTGGCAGAGAGATGAGGATTTCGACGATCGTCCCGGGTACGTTGATCCCCTGGATGATGTGGGCCTTCGATACCGTCACCAACCGGATGGCGAGGGGCACGATCTGATTGCGGGGGAGACTCATCTCCAATTGCGCGGTGTGAACGTGGATCTGCGTCGCACCCTTCGACGCTTCGTAGAGGTGGGCAGAGGTCAAGGTAATAGGAACGATGACGAACAGAACCAGCAGCGCGAGGTCGACGACCGGCAGGATGTGCGAGAGGGGGAGGCGTTCTTCGCGCATGGATTCGAGGTTAGTGGAGGGTGCGGCGACTTGCCGCGGAAATCGGCAAGTCGCGCGTGACGCAAGTGCTGCGGGCAGACGGAGCTGTGGCCGGGCGCTCTGCCAACTCGGCTGGGAGGGACGCCGGCGCGCAAGGTGGAAGCACCGCGCCGCGATCAGAAGCGCAAAACGATGCCGCTGCTGAGGGTGACGGGCCGCAGGCGGCCGGAGAAGGTGTTGAGCTGGCCGTAGGAGACTTCGATGACGCGCCAGTCGATATGCGGGAGCAGGGTCTTATCCAGCCCGCCGAGCGCGCGAAAGTCGAACTGGGTGGTGCTGGGGGAGTTGTTGCCATAGGAGAAGTGGCCGGGACCGAAGAGGAATTCGGCATAAGGACTCAGGGGAATGACCTTGGGGTGCAGGGCGATGCGCGGACCGAGGAGGCCGCTGATGAGCGTGACGTTGCTCGACGGGCGCGTGAACTGGAAGCGGAAGTCCACACCGATCTTGGCGAAAGGCACCTTATAAAAATCGGTGTAGAGGCCGAAACCGCCGCCGTAACCCCAGTCATTGATGGGAACAGTGGAGTTGGGAAGAGAATTGAAGTGCGAGGCGCTGAATTGCCCATAGAAGGCCGTCTGTGCGTGGGCGGTGGCGAGGTTGCCGGCTACCAGAAGGAGCAGGACGAAAAGGGCGCAGTGCAGACGGGGGCGGCGGGTCGCAAATCTATTCATTCAGGAAGATGCCTCTACAAAAAAAGGGGTAGCTGTGACCGCTTGCTGGAGCATTTTCGGTAATACTCTTGCCCGCGGAGATGCATTCTGTGCGGCTTTTCCTTCAAGAAAAGCCGCGAGAGTGGCCGCTGGACCGTCTGGACCGATACCGAAAATGCTCTGGCAGTGATGGTCCGTCCCCATTGTACTTTCCGTACTGTATCGAGTTTCCGGAGTGCATGTTGGACGGCCGGAAACGGTATCGATCCCGAGGCTGGAAGCCGTTCAGGGAAGACGGAGGACGAGGCCGGTGCTGATGGTCTTGGGGTGGAGAGTTCCGTTGAAGACGCTGAGGCCGCCGTACGAGAACTCGACGACGCGCCAGTCGAGGCGCGGGATCAGCGTGTGGTCGATGCCGGCGAGAAACTGATACTCGAACTGGGTGCTGCTGCTGCCCGGGCCGGCGTTGAAGTCGTAGTGGCCGATGCCGCCCAGGGCTTCCAGGTAAGGCATCAGGGGCAGCACGTACGGATGGATGGAAACACGCGGCCCGATTTCACCGCTGGTGAGCGTGGTGGTCTGCGATATGCCCAGGACGGAGCCGCGCAGATCGGCGCCGAGGTGGATCGTGGGTATCGAATAGAAGTCGTGGTACACGCCGAAGGTGGGGCCGTAGACCCATTGATTGCTGGGGGCGTCGACCTTGGAGCCGCCAAACTCGATGTAGAGGCCGGTCTGGGCCTGAGCGGCAATCGTGACCGCGATGAGCAATAGAAAGAGCCTGCACAGATAACGGAGGTATGGGACCGGTGAGGAAGTCATTGGGAAGCCTCTCTTCAAAGGGTCGTGCGCTCGACGTGCGGAGTTCTTTGCCGGTGACAGAATGGATGTAGATACGGGTGGAATCGGTTGGAGCACTTTCGGTAATACTTTGAACCGCCGAGATGCATTCGGCGTGGCTTTTCCTGACGGAGAAGCTGGGGCGAAGAGTTCCTGAGGGCTGTGCGGGCATGGTGATATCGGTGGTCTATCTCGGGCGGATCCCGTATCGCGCGGGGCTGGAGCTGCAGCAGCGCTTGGTGGCGCAGCGCAAGGCGGGGGCCATCGGCGATGTGCTGGTGATGCTGGAGCACGAGCCGGTTCTGACCCTGGGGCGCGCGATGGGCCGGAAGGATGGCGGCCGGGAGCATGTCCTGCTGCCGGAAGAGGCGCTGCGGGCACGCGGCGTGGAGGTGGTGGAGACCAACCGGGGCGGCGACGTGACCTACCACGGACCGGGGCAACTGGTGGGCTATCCGATCTTTGACCTGCGGGGGGATTTGCGGGGCCCGCTGCGGGCTGGCGGCAAGCGGCTGGGGCCGGTGGATTTTGTGCGGCAGATGGAAGAGGCGCTGATCCGCACCATGGCGGATTATGGCGTGGCGTCGATGCGGGTAGCAGGACGAACCGGGGTGTGGACGCAGCCGAACGGGGTGGTTCAGGAGAAGAAGATCGCGGCCATCGGCATTCATGTGTCGGCCGGGGTTACGTCGCACGGATTTGCGCTGAATGTGACCACCGACCTGAAGGATTTCGAGTGGATCGTGCCCTGCGGGATCGACGACCGGACGGTGACCAGCCTGGAGTTGGAGAGCTCAACCCCCTATCCGGAGGTGGAGCTGACGCTCGAAAGGGCAGCGGAGCGGGTGGCACGGCAGTTCGGCCAGGTCTTCGGTGCGCAGATGCTGTGGCTGGAGTCGCTGGAGGATCTGACGCGGGTGACATCTGATGTGCTCACGGAGCCGTAAAGCATGGTGCGAACAAGAGTTGTAGCAAGCCAAAGCACTCGCTCGCGTGCCCCGTCGTCGCTTTTGGCATAAACTATCCAGTTCGGTACTGACCGACCAGGATCGCTGTCGATGGCGAGTAGAAAAACGGAAGTGAAGAGCGCTGAGTCGTCGTCTGCCTCGATGAATGGGAAACCGAAGGGCTCCAACGGTAGCAACCCATCCCCGCAGCAGCCACCCCCCACCAAGAATCCCCACGGCATTCCCGACTACCGGTTGGAGCAACTGCCTTTCCACATTGAAGGCGAGTGGAAGGACGGCAACTACCACTACAAGGTGGTGGGCGACACGACCGCGCCTGCGCCGCCGCTGCGCCCGTCGAAGTATCTGACGCGCGAGCAGTCGATCGATATCTACCGGCTGATGGTGACGAACCGGAAGATGGAAGATTCGCTGGAGCGGATGTACAAGCAGAGCAAGGTGATCGGCGGCCTGTACCTGAGCCAGGGGCAGGAGGCGACCTCGGTAGCTTCGGCCTACGCGCTGGGCGAGGACGACTGGCTGGGGCCGATGATCCGCAACCAGGGCTCGATGATCGTGAAGGGCTTTAAGCCGCGCGACACCATGATGCAGTACATGGCCAAGGGCGGCTCACCGACGCGGGGACGCGAGAGCGGCTCGCACTATGGCGATTACAAGAAGCTGAACGTGATTGCGCCGATCTCGCACCTGGGTGATTCCATCAGCGTGTGCGCCGGCGTGGCGCTGGGCGCGCGCATCCAGGGCAAGAACATTGCCTGCCTTGCGTACATCGGCGACGGCGGGCAGTCCACCGGGCCGACCTATGAAGGCTTCAACTTTGCGGCGGTGCAACGGCTGGGCCTGGTGCTGATGGTGGAGCACAACCTGTGGGCCTACTCGACGCCGGTGGAGCTGCAGTTTGCCTGCAAGGACCTGGCGGATCGCTCGCTGGGCTACGGCGTGCCGGGGGTGATCGTGGATGGCACGGACGCCAACCAGGTCTATGACGCGACG
>DASQRJ010000565.1:0-5228 GCA_035642955.1 Acidobacteriaceae bacterium | reverse complement strand
AACTTCTGCTTCATTGGAATGTCGAAGACGCGCACATAGCGCGCCACCAGTTCATCGGACCAGCGCGGATAAAATCCACGGTTGAAGCGCACCAGTTGCTCCCCGGTCCAGCCGCCCAGCAGCGGCCGGTCGCTCACATAGCCCACGCGCTCCAGTACCTTGGCGCGCTCGGCATGGCTGTCCATTCCCAGCACGCGTGCCGTGCCGGCGTCCGGGAGCGCCAGGTCCAGAAGCATACGTATCGTCGTCGTCTTCCCCGATCCGTTGCGGCCCACCAGCGCGTAGATCGCGCCCTTCGGCACTGCAAGGCTTAGCCCATTCACAGCGTCGATGCTGCGATAGCGCTTCACCAGCCCGCGTGTCTCAATCGCCAGCTCCGGCATCCGGTCAGTCATGCTCTACCCCATTTCGCGTCTCCAGCGTCTGCCATGCATCCTCCACCAGCCGTACCGTGTCCGCCCGCGTCAGCTCCACCTGCTTCGCCTCCACCGCAAGCTGCGTCGCAATCGGACGCACACGCCTCAGCTTCTCCGCCTTGACCAGGCCGGTCGTGTGCGCCGCTACAAAAGTCCCGCCGCCGGGCACGGTACGGATTGTTCCTTCGCGTTCCAGATTGCTGTAGGCACGCGCCACTGTGTTCGGGTTCACGCGCAGTTGCGCCGCAAGCTGCCGGATCGACGGCATCGCCTCATCGCGCCCCAGCGCGCCTGCCGCCACCGCCTGCTTCACCTGCGCCTCAATCTGCAGATAGATCGGAACGCCCGAGCCGGAATGTATACGAAAGATCACTGTACTAATACAGTGATACGGAAAGAAAATTCTGTCAATAGGTAAATGGAACGCGGTCTATTTGCCTCCCGGACAGGCCTGCGCGCCCCCGGCCAGCGCCACCGCCAGGGCGCGTGCCCGCTGGTCATCCGGAGCGAAACGCAGCAGCCGCTGCAACGTGGCCTCCGCATCGTCCTTCTGCCCCAGCCGGCATTGCCCCAGTGCAAGGTTGTAGCCAGCCGCCGTCTCCGCGGGGTCGGCGTCGAAGACGCGCTGCCATAGCCGTACCGCCGTCGCGTAGTCGCCGGTCCCGGCAAACAGCACTGCCATGTCTCCGCGCGCCGTACCGTCATCGGGATCGGCCGCCAGCGCCGCGCGATACTCGCGATCCGCCGCGTGGATGTCTCCCGACTCCTGCTCCAGAAAGCCCAGCTCGGTATGCAGTTCGCCGTCCTTCGTCGTTGCCGTCTCCAGCGCCTCCGCTTTTCGCAACAGCATCAGTGCCGTTTCTCCGCTCTTGCGGTCGCCACGCTGCGCCATCTGCGCATAGGCCAGCCCCAGCTCGCGGTCCGTCGGCTTTTCATCCCCGATGGGCACCAGCGTCCCGCTCTTGCCCGCGAGTTCCACCGTAGCCTTATGCGGAATCTGTATCCGGTGGTCTGTCACCTGCTCGTGCGCAATGTCTTCGCTCGCCCCGCGCGGCATGTGGCAGGTCGCGCAGTCCTGCTGCTCCGGATGATGCGCCGTCGCATACTTCGCGCCCGTATGGCAGCTCAGGCACTTCGCGCGATAGAACTGCACCCGTTCCTCCGCTGTCGCTGTCGTCTCGCTCGAGTGCGGATCATGGCACGTCGTGCACGTGAGCCGGTCGCCACTCCCCCGCTTGCACGCACTCTGCAACAGCGCCTCATACTGCGACGTCGCTCGTCCCTCGGGTCCCACCTCGCCCTGATGCACGAAATAAGCAACCTCGTCGAACAGCGCATCACCCGGTCTATAGGTGGCCAGCGAATGTCCCAGCCGGTACACCGCTGTTTCGCCCTCCAGATGGCACTGCAAACACACCGAATCGCGCCGCGCCGCGTTCAGCTTCGCCGGATTCAGCACCGGCGCCTTCCCCTGCGTGCGTACATGCTCCGTCGCATCCCCATGGCACGACCCGCATCCGATGCCGCCGTGCGCAAACGGCGCATCCGCAAAGTGATTCCTTGCGCCAGGCAGCGCAGTCGCCACGCCGCTCACGTGGCAGTGCAGGCAGTTCGCATCTACTGGCAGCGTCAGCGGCATCTCGTGCGCGTTCAGATAATTCGGCGCCATATCCCACACGCGCTTCTTCGCATACCAGTTCACCGGCGTCTCAAACCAGTAGCCGTTCCGCTCAAATAGATAGGTCCGCCCGCGGGTATTCGAGCCGACGAAATAAGCCAGCTTCACTTCTCCATTCAGGTATCCGCCTGCCGCCGTCCCCGGACGCGCATAGCTCAGCCAGCCCACGCCGTTGCGCTCAAATATCTTGTAGCTAACGCCGGAAGCCGCATGGGTGAATCTCCCTACCATCAGGCCATCCAACGCGGGGCCGCTCGCGCGCGCCATCGGCGTCGCCTCATAGCGTTCGTAGATAGTGCGGTGGCATCCCGCGCATGCGGCGTCGGGTGACGTCGCGACAAGATGTGGTTGTGCCTGTGGGACAGCCGCGGCGCATACCGAGTGGAAAGCCGCCGGCCCCGCAAGCGCCAGCAGCAAGGATCCCGCGCACCCTAACGTCACTGCCAGCAGCCTTGCGCGCATCCTTCGGCTCCGCCACTCCCTCGCCTGTATATCATCCTCGCGCCGCGCCATTCATAATGCCGTAATGGAAGCAGACTTGGATGGTTGCATCCAAGCCGGGAGAGTCCGGGCCTCATTGTCAAAGGAGATCGCCATGCCAACCCCCGCTAAAGCCAAGTCCACTGCCCGGAAAAACTCTACAGCGGAGCCGGCGAGTCGGCAGCTTACTCGTTTGGACCAGGAGGAACTCGACCTCATGGACGCGTACTGGCGCGCCGCCAACTATCTCTCCGTTGGCCAGATCTATCTGCGCGACAATCCCCTGCTGCGGCGTCCACTCACCCGCGATGACATCAAGCCGCGCCTGCTCGGCCACTTCGGCACCACTCCGGGGCTTAACTTCATCTACCTTCACCTCAACCGCATCATCCGCCACCAGCACCCCAACACCATGCTCGTGGTCGGCCCCGGACACGGCGCGCCCGGCATCGTCGCCAACACCTACCTCGAAGGCACCTATACCGAGGTCTACCCCGACATCGAGCGCAATCACGATGGCCTCAAGCGCCTCTTTCGCCAGTTCTCCTGGCCTTATGGCATCCCCTCACACGACGCGGCCAACGTCCCCGGCTCCATTCACGAGGGTGGTGAGCTTGGCTACTCGCTGCTGCACGCCTACGGAGCCGCCTTCGACAACCCCGATCTGCTGGTCGCGTGCATCGTCGGCGATGGCGAGGCCGAGACCGGCTCCGCCGCCGCTTCGTGGCACTCCAACAAATTCCTCAACCCCATCACCGACGGCGCCGTCCTTCCCATCCTTCACCTCAACGGCTGGAAGATCGCGAACCCCACCGTGCTCGCCCGCATTGAACAGGACGAGCTCAAGTCCCTCTTCGAGGGCTACGGTTACTCGCCACACTTCCTCGAAGGCGACGATCCCGCCGTCATGCACCGCAGCATGGCCGAGACACTCGACACCATCTACGCCGAGATTCGCCGCATTCAGCAGCATGCCCGCGAGCACAACGACGCCACCCGCCCCCGTTGGCCCATGCTCATCCTGGCCACACCGAAGGGCTGGACCGGACCCAAATGTGTCGATGGCGTGCAGGTCGAAGGCACCTGGCGCGCCCATCAAGTGCCACTTGAAGAAGTGCGCACCAACCCCGAGCACCTGAAGCTTCTCGTCGAGTGGCTGCAATCCTATAAACCCGAGGAGCTCTTCGATGAAGGCGGCACTCTGCGCGAGTCCATCGGCGCCGTTGCGCCACGCGGGCTCGAACGCATGAGCGTCAACCCGCACGCCAACGGCGGCCTGCTTCTTCAGCCGCTCGACATGCCCAACTTCCGCATGTTCGCTCTCAAGGTCGAATCGCCCGGCGCCATCGAGGACTCTGCCACCAGCATCCTTGGCAACATGCTGGAAGACGTGATGCAGCGCAACCTCGCCAGCCGCAACTTCCGCATGTTCGCGCCGGACGAGAACGCCTCCAATCGCCTGCAGGCCGTCTACAAGGCCAGCGGCAAACGCTGGGAGGCGCGATTCCTGCCGGTCGATGAAAACCTCTCCGTCGATGGCCGCGTCATGGAAGTGCTCTCAGAAAATCTCTGCGAAGGCTGGCTCGAAGGCTATCTGCTCACCGGGCGCCACGGCTTCTTCTCCTGCTACGAGGCCTTCATCCACATCATCGACTCGATGTTCAATCAGCACGCCAAGTGGCTCAAGGCCTGCCACAAACTGCCCTGGCGCAAGCCGATCGCCTCGCTCAACTATCTGCTCACCTCGCACGTCTGGCGGCAGGATCACAATGGCTTCTCCCACCAGGATCCCGGCTTCATCGACCACGTCGCCAACAAAAAATCCGACACGGTCCGCATCTATCTTCCGCCGGACGCCAACACACTGCTCTCCGTCGCCGATCATTGCCTCCGCTCGCGCAACTACGTCAACCTCATCATCGCCGGCAAGCAGCCGCAGCAGCAGTGGCTCAATATCGAAGACGCGGTCCAGCACTGCATCGCCGGCGTCGGCGAATGGCACTGGGCCTCGAACTCCGACGATCCCGAAGTCGTCATGGCCTGCGCCGGGGATGTGCCCACGCTCGAAACCCTGGCCGCCGTCACCGTGCTGCGCGACTGGGCACCCGACCTGCGTGTGCGCGTGGTGAACGTCGTCGACCTGTTCACGCTCGAGACCTTCGATCAGCACCCGCACGGCATCGAAGATGGAGCCTTCGACCGCCTCTTTACGGCCAACAAGCCAGTCATCTTCGCCTTCCACGGCTACCCCAACGTCGTCCACAAACTCATCTACAAGCGGCACAACCACGACGGCTTCCACATTCACGGTTACAAAGAGGAGGGCACCACGACCACTCCATTCGACATGACCGTGCTCAATGGACTCGACCGCTACACCCTCGCACTCGACGCCGTAGAGTACGTCCCGCGCCTCCAGGACCGCTTCCCCGAGTTCCGCCAGCGCCATTCTGAAATGATGGAAAAGCACAAACTCTACGTCTCCGAGCACGGCGAAGACATGCCCGAAGTCCGTGACTGGAAATGGTCACCGCGGAAGTAGCGAATTTCTCAATTGCCGCCCTTCCCCACGTTCTTACGGCTGGAACCGATCGGCTCGGTCCGCATCACTGCAAAACATCCGCTCACTTAATCCGGCAAACCAACAAGACATC
>DASQRJ010000564.1:0-2077 GCA_035642955.1 Acidobacteriaceae bacterium | reverse complement strand
TACGAAGAGCTGCTCACTCTGTAACGCCGCGTTCCGTTAAAACGGCATCTGTTCGGGAACTGCCTCACCATCGGCACGGGGATCGGTGGCGCCGTAATTCACTCCCGTGCTTTCGTGGTGCTCCACCGCGTTGCCGCGTCCCATCACCTGCGAGTAGCGCAGCTCTACCGTGACCTCGTGGCCCTGCTTGCGCAGCCCGTCGATCACCTCCGGCGCAACACCATTCTCAATCGAGACCTTGCAGCCGGAGAAGCCGCTCTTGCGGAAACGCGCAGCCTCCAACGCCGCCTGGATATTCATGTGGAAGTCGGCCACGTTCGAAACAAACTGCGCATGCGCCTGCGCCTGGTTGAAGCCACCCATGATCCCGAACGCAATCCGCTCATCGCCGCGCTGCATGAAGCCAGGAATGATGGTGTGCAGCGGACGGGTGCGCGGACGCAGCGTATTCGGCTGTCCCGGCTTCAGCGTGAAACCGCCCGCGCGATTCTGCAGCACAAAGCCTGTTCCGTCGGCAACTAATCCGCTGCCGAACGCACCGGAATTGCTCTGGATCAGCGAAACCTCGTTGCCCTCGTGATCCACCACCGCCAGATACGTTGTATCGCTCGATAGCCGGGCCAGCTGTCGCGTCAGGACGGACGGCAGCACCTTGCAAGCGGCACGGTCCGTGATCTCAGCAGCCCGTTTCGCCGCAAGCTCTTTCGAAATCAGTTCTTCCACCGGAATATGCGAGGCATGCGGGTCGCCGATGTAATGCTGCAGATCCGCATAAGCGAGCTTCTGCGCCTCAATCTCTACGTGCAGAGCCTTTTGGCTATCATGTCCCCATTCGGCGATAGGGAAGCGCTCCATGATGTTCAGCATCGACAGCGCCGCGATGCCCTGGCCGTTCGGCGGCATCTCCCACACCGTCCAGCCGTGATAGGTCGTGCTCACCGGCGCCACCCACTCCGGCTGGAACTCTGTCAGATCATCCGCTTCCAGAAAGCCATGCTGTTCGCGCGAAAGTTTGAGGATCGCCTCAGCCGTCGCACCTTGGTAGAAGCCGTCGCGACCGTGCTCGCCAATGCGTCGCAGCGTCGCGGCTAATTCCGGATTGCGAAAGAGCTGTCCCGCCGTCGGCGCTTTCCCATCCGGCAAATAGACACGCGCGAAGCCGGGACTCTTTGCGAAGGGAACGCCAAACGATTGCCAGTTTTCCGCATCCGTCTCCGGAACGGCGATGCCTTTCTCCGCCAGCGCCGCCGCGGGAGCCATGTCTACGGCCATCGAGAGCTTGCCGAAGCGGCGTCTCAGTGCATCCCATCCGGCCACCGCGCCTGGAACCGTAACCGAATCGATTCCGTTGGGCGGGATTTCGTCCACCACACCCTTCGCCTTCAGGCTCTCGATGCTCATGCCCTTCGCCGCCCAGCCGCTCGCGTTCAGCCCGTACAGCTTCTTCGTCTTCGCGTCATAGACGATTGCGAACAGATCGCCGCCCACGCCATTCATCATCGGTTCGATCACGCCCAGCGCCGCGTTGGCCGCAATCGCCGCGTCCACAGCGCTTCCGCCGCGCGCCAGAATAGCTGCGCCCGCCTGCGACGCTACGGCCTGGCTCGTCGCCACAATGCCGTACTGCGTCATCACCATGGAGCGCGACTGCTCGCGCGCTGGATCCTGTTGTGCCGATGCTAAGGAATCGAAAGTGGAGATGACCATGACCGCGAAGAGCACCTTCTTCCATCTCGACATCAAAACCGCCCCAATATGAATGTGAACTCCCGGCAAAGCAACCATACGCCAGCGGGCATTGCCCCGCGGTACCCGCGATGTCCACGCCAATCCTTCGCCGCAACTTCCATCGGGATATCCCCCGCTCGCTGAAGCCGCAGTTACGGAGCTTTCACTGAGTTGTTCCCGCGGTCATCGTCCGGCAGCACATGATCCGGGTCGACCACCACCGCCGCAATCGCCTTCTTGCTGTCCGGCGTCCACTCATATGTCCCCTTCGACATCCACGTCTCCACCGGCAGCGTCACCCGCGTCTTCGTTCCGTCCGTGAAGGTCGCCTCCACTGTCGTCGGCAGCA
>DASQRJ010000563.1:0-6214 GCA_035642955.1 Acidobacteriaceae bacterium | reverse complement strand
CATCGTCGATGACAAAAATGCTTTGTTTGATGGCCTTCCCACGGAACTGACGGTCTGGATGTCGCACGGGGACGAGGCTGTTGAGCTGCCGCCGGGCTTTCATTTGACAGCGAAGACGCCGAACGCCGTGGCAGGGATCGCGAATCCGGAGCGGCGCATCTGGGCGGTGCAGTTTCATCCGGAGGTGCACCACACCCGGCAGGGAACGGCGCTGCTGCGCAATTTTCTCTTCAACATCTGCAACGCGAAAGCCGACTGGACACCGGCGCATTTTGTGCAGAGCACCGTTGCGGCCATCAAGGAGAAAGTCGGCAATGCGCATGCCATCTGCGCGCTTTCGGGCGGCGTCGATTCCTCGGTGGCGGCAGTGCTGGTCCATCGCGCGATCGGCGACCAGCTCACCTGCGTATTCGTGAATAACGGCGTGCTTCGGCGCAATGAGTTTTTCAAAGTGCAGCAGACGATGCGCGAGAAGCTGGGGCTGAATGTGGTCGCAGTCGACGCGAGCACGCGTTTTCTGGCCAAGCTCGCGGGTGTGACGGATCCGGAGACCAAGCGCAAGGCGATCGGCAATGAGTTCATCGCGGTCTTCGACGACGAGGCGCACCGCATCTCCGCAACCACGGGCGCCGTCGACTACCTGGTGCAGGGAACGCTCTATCCGGATGTCATCGAAAGCTCCTCGGTGAAGGGGCCGTCGCAGACCATCAAGAGCCATCACAATGTCGGCGGTCTGCCGGAGACGATGAAGCTGAAGCTCATCGAGCCATTGCGTGATCTTTTCAAAGACGAGGTCCGGCGCATCGGCCGCGACCTGGGTATGCCGGACGAGATCCTGGAGCGGCAGCCATTCCCTGGGCCCGGCCTTGCAGTGCGCATTCTCGGCGAGGTGACGGCGGAGCGCGTGGCGCTGCTGCAGGAGGCGGACGAGATCGTCGTTGACGAGATCAAGGCCGCCGGACTCTACCGGCAGATATGGCAGTCGTTCGCGGTGCTGCTGCCGGTGAAGAGCGTCGGCGTGATGGGCGACCAGCGCACCTACGCGTACACCTGCGCCATCCGCGCGGTGCACTCGGAGGACGGCATGACAGCCGACTGGGTGCCGCTGCCCTACGAGGTGCTGAAGCGCATCTCCAGCCGCATCGTGAACGAGATCCGCGGCATCAACCGGGTGGTCTACGACATTACCTCGAAGCCGCCGGGCACCATCGAGTGGGAGTGACGGACGCTCAGCCAGGGATGTACGTCTGCCTGACCGTGTCCTCGCCAAGTATCCGCATCCAACGCCGTAGGGAGACCGTGACTCAAGGGTGTTATTCCCAGATGGCGCTATCGGCAGGCATGCTGAGTGGGTTTGCCGCCACTGGCGAGATGAGGTTCAGGTAGAAATATGACGGTGTATCGTGTTGAATTGGAACGACTTGATCGCGGGTATCAGGCCCGTGTGCCGGAGATCAACGGCTTTCTCTGCGAAGGGCTCACCGAGGGCGAGACGTTGTCCCGCCTGCGGCAAAAGCTCGATCGGCACCGTGCCGAGACGGGCGCAGCTGTCGATTTCCCCACTGTAAAACTTGAGGTTTATCGGACCTAGAGCCTTTTCCCTGATGCGGTGACGCAGCGGAGAGTCTCTCGGCGTGGCTTTTCCTTCACGAAAAGCCACAAGAGCTTCCGTTGGCCGCTCTACATCTACAGGGAAAATGCTCTATGCGGTGTTTCCCGCCATCTACCGGCTCCCACCGGGCAGCTCGAAATCCACACCCGCCTCACGGTTCTGCGCAATGGTCGCCGGCAGATCGAGGTCGGTGATGGGGATGACGCGCTGGTGGCCTTCCTCCGCAACAAAGACGGATGAGCCCGTGAGCGCGTAGCTGTGCACCTGCAGAGGCGGCCGGCCGTCGTTGAAGACCAGGGTCACCGCGGGATGATCGAGGCCGTCACTCTGCTCTGCGGCGCTGTTTGGCTGCTGTGGTTGCCCTACCGGAGCGTGTGGAGCGCGCGGTGGTGGTGGCGGCGGATAGCCCTGGTCTGCATAAGGACCCGGATAAGGAGGTGGAGCGCCTTCGTCGTATGCTCCCCCAGGGCCATTCTCCGGCCCATACTCCGGGCCGTTCACAGCGTCCGGTTGCACTTGTTGCGCGGTATCGTCTCCCCCATAGTCGTCGTCCGTGTCCCCGTCTACGAATGCGCTGGGATAGCCATAGTAAGGAAATCCCACGAAGCCTACGCCGTAGCCCACCCGGTTGCGCCGTCGGCCATAGTCCGCCCGGTTGCCTCGTTGGCCATGGCCCCGAAAGCCGTTTGGTTGCCCTTGGAAGTACGAGCGGGTCTCCCAGTGCGGGGCCGTATCTCTCGGCAGTTCCGAGGAGGGTGCGATCCCGGGTCTGGCGCCGAACGAGTTTGCGCGAAAGCCGCCGGCGCCCTGCCCGCCGCGCACCGCACCGCCGGAGAAATGACCGGCGCCGGAGGAGAAATGGCCGCCAGATCCGTGCTGAGCAACGGACGGCACTGAGGCAAACGCCATCCCAGCCACGGCTACAGCCAGGATTGGCCCCATCCAGCGCGAGTTTCCGTAGTCGTTTTGGCCCATAGCGAACCTCTTTTCACGCAGCTCTGCAACACGCCCCATAACTGCTACATAACTTTAGACGCGCAGACCCGCTGCAAGATGCGCCGCCTTCGAGAAAACGCGGGAGAGACGAATCGCGTCCCGGTCTAGACCTATGCCGGAAATGCTCTAATCTGGATGCCTCATCTGGATGCTTCCATCTGGACGCTTACATGATCGACGGGAACAATGCCGCGGTGATAGGTTCCGGGCCGAATGGGCTGGCCGCCGCCATCACCCTCGCTCAGGCCGGCGTGTCTGTCGTGGTGTATGAAGCGGAGCCGGTCCCGGGCGGTGGTGTCCGCACCCTCGAGCTGACGCTGCCCGGCTTCCGGCATGATTTCGGATCGGCGGTCTATCCCATCGCGGTCGGTTCCCCGTTCTTTCGCAAGCTGCCGCTAGCCGCTCACGGGCTGGAGTGGATCCATTCCCCGGCCGCGCTGGCGCATCCGCTGGATGACGGCACCGCCGTGCTGCTGCTGCGCGACCTGGACGAACAATGCCGCCTGTTGGGGGAGGATGGAGCGGCGTGGCGGCGCATCCTGGAGCCGTTCTCGCGCAGATGGTGGGCCCTGGCCGGCGACATTCTGCAGCCCCTGTCTCCGCTGCCGCGGCATCCGCTATTGCTGGCGCGGATGGGCGCCTGCGGAGCCTTGCCTGCGTTGGTGCTGGCGCAGAACGCTTTCCGGGGCGAACGTGCACGTGCCCTCTTTGCCGGGCTGGCGGCGCACTCCTTCCTTGCACTGGAGCAGCCCTTCAGTGCTTCCTTCGCTCTGGTGATGGCGGCCACCGCGCATGCGGTGGGCTGGCCCATTCCGCGCGGCGGGGCGCAATCCATCACCGAGGCATTGATCGCGCATCTGCGGACGCTTGGCGGAGTGGTGGAGACCTCGCGGCCTGTCGAACGAATCGAGGATGTAGGCGCGGTCGCGGTCACCATGTGCGACATCACGCCGCGGCAACTGCTGCGGCTGGCCGGCCAGCGCCTTCATTCCGTCGATCGCCGCCGCTTCGCTCGCTTCCGTCCCGGTCCCGGCATCTTCAAGGTGGATTACGCGCTCAGCGAACCGATACCCTGGCGCGCCAGGGACTGCGCGCTGGCGGCGAGCGTGCATCTTGGCGGCGATATGACGGAGATTGCTGCGTCGGAGTACGCGGTGACGCATGGCCACCCGGCGACGCATCCCTTCATGATCGTGGTGCAGCCGTCGTTGTTCGATCCCAGCCGCGCGCCGCTGGGCCGGCACACGGCATGGGCGTACTGCCATGTGCCCAATGGATCGACCGAGGACATGCTGCCGCGCATGGAGGCGCAGATGGAGCGCTTCGCTCCCGGCTTTCGGGAGTGCGTGCTCGCGCGGCGCGTCTTTCCGCCCGCGGATCTCGAGTACATGGACAGGAACTTCGAAGGCGGTGACATCGGCGGTGGCGCGGTCGATGGGCTGCAGCTCTTCCTGCGCCCCGGCTGGCGGTTTTATGCCACCAGCGATCCCTCGCTCTTTCTGTGCTCGTCCTCGACACCGCCCGGAGGCGGTGTGCACGGCATGTGCGGCCACAACGCGGCACGGATGGCCCTGCGGCGTCTGCAAAAATAATAAAAGAGATGAAGCGGGGGATTGCTTTGACCTGGTACGCGCTCGACGATCCGAACGATCCAAAGCTGGATGAACTGGCGACGCAGTACCGCTTGCATCCGCTCCACATTGAAGATTGCCGCAGCCACATCGAACGGGTGAAAGCCGAGGAGACGGACAACTATCTCTTCTACATCCTTAAGTACATCCTGTCGGTCGATCACGGGGAGCTTACGCTGGGGACGATCTGCCTCTTCGTCGGGCGCGATTACTTCATCAGCGTGCGCGACGCCCGTCACTCCAACGATTGCGTGCTGGATCGCGCGAAGCTGGCGCCGGGCGAGCCGCCGCCCGGCAAGTTGCTCTACCTCATTCTGGATACCATCGTCGACTCGTTCTTTCCGTCGATCGACAAGAGCGACGACCTCATCGACGAGCTGGAAGATCGCGTGCTCGATGAACCGTCGCCGCAGACGGTAGAGGCCATCTTCGACCAGAAGCGGAAGCTGATCGAGCTGCGGCGCGTGCTGGTGAACACCCGCGATGCCTGTAACTCCATGCTGCGCGACCCCACCGATCTCATTCCGGACGAGCTCTATCCATTCTTCCGCGATATCTACGACCACGTCCTGCGCCTGCTGGATTCGGTGGAGACGCTGCGCGATCTGCTGAACAACACGCTGGACGTCTATCTTTCGTCGGTGGCCAATCGCACCAACCAGGTGATGAAGGTGCTGACCGTGCTGAGCACCATCGCGCTGCCCGGGCTGGTCATCACCAGCTTCTACGGCATGAATGTGAAGGGACTGCCCTTCATCGACGCGCAGTACGGTGCGTACTACGTCGTCGGCGCGATCCTGTTTTGGACCGTGGTGATGCTGTTGGTGATGCGCAAAGCGCGCTGGCTCTAGGGCATTTTCCCTGATGCTGTGAGGTAGCGGAGAGTATCTCGGTGTGGCTTTTCCTTAACGAAAAGCCACAAGGGCTTCCGTTGGCCGCTCTATACCTACAGGGAAAATGCTCTAGGCTTGGCGCTTCTTCGGCTGCGCGACGACCAGTCCGCGCGGCGTAGGCAGAAGCAGCACCGAGAGCAGGCCTTTTCGCTCCAGGCTCAGCGCGGCTTCGCGCACCACCTTCAGATGGGAGCTGGCGTCGTGCATCAGGATGATCCCGTTTGGATTCATCTGCGGCAAAAAGCGCGTGACTTCCTCTTCGCGAATCGGCATGTCGCTGTCGGAGAAGAGCAGATCGATGGTGCCCTGCACCTCCATCTCCAGTGAGGACTCGTTCCGCAGCTCGATGCGGCTGCGCAGCGGGGATACAGCGATCTTTTCCTGTGCTTTTGCGAAGACCACGGGGTCGTATTCGCAGCTCACCACCCGCCCGAAGCCGTTGCGCTCCAGGCCTTCTGCGATCCACAGCGTGCTGACGCCGAGGAAGGAGCCCGTCTCCACCACCAGATCCGGCTTCACCGTGGTCACCAGTGTGCGCAGGAACTCGAGCACCTCGTACTCCGCGGTCATGGAGTCGAACATGCTCCAGTGCTCCGGGTGAGGACACTCCGGTGTGGCGCGGTGATATTCGGGCAGCAGCGCGCCGGCGGACTGCTCGGCCTGCTGCATGATCTTATGTTCCTGCTTGAGCTTGGGCTTGCGGCGGAAGGAGGGCACAGTGGCTTGATTATAGAGAGCGTTGCGCTGCGGTATGGAGTGCCGCAGAGATATCGTCGCGACGGCAGCGTAAGCGGCCGGTTCAAACTGTCAAATTACAGATGGAGCTATCTCTGGAGTTTTGTGGCGGATCGCCCAATACAGAAACAGGAGCTGCACCGATCCCAGAACGGCCAGCATTACGGTGAGGAGTTGCACCCCATGAAGCATGGCAAACGGCGCTGTCCTCCATGAGACAGCAAAGGTGACGATCGCAAGAAAGACAGTCCATTCAGTGACGATCTTCGATCCGAGATCTCGCAGTGCGCCGAGCGTAAGGACGATGGCAATGACCACCAGCAGCGAATCGTAGATGGGGACATACA
>DASQRJ010000562.1:0-19939 GCA_035642955.1 Acidobacteriaceae bacterium | reverse complement strand
TTCGTGATGGAGCGCGTCACCCTTCAGGATCCAGTCCACGTGCGCCCACCAGCCGCCATCGTGTGGCGTGTGCGGATCGCCTTCGTGGTCGCTGAGCTGATGATGGACGCGATGCGTGGCCACCCAGAAGATCGGTCCACCCTCCAGCGAGAGCGTGGCGCAAATCGTCATCGCGTATTCCAGCCACTTCGGAACCTTGTATCCACGATGCGTCAGCAGGCGGTGGTAGCACATGCCGATGCCCACGTTGATCGCCAGAACGTAAAGAATGACCGCGGCGATGAGTCCCTTCCAGGTAAAGAAAAAGAGCGCAGCCACGGCCCCGATGTGGAAGGCCAGCATGAAGAGCGTGGTCACCCAGTTGCGGCGGAAGTTCTGGCCGGCCTTGCCTAGCACCGGAACGTCCTCTTTTTTGCGGGTGCGGGCTGCAGCCGCCTGCGGCAGCGCGGGGGCGATGGTCTCGTCGAGGGGTGTTTCTACCAGCATGTTCGGAAGCCTTTGAAGAGCTGTGGAATGTTCTTTCTTGACGCTAACAGGCCCACCCGGCGGCCACCGTAACAGTTTTGTAATGGCGGTACGCTGGTAAGGGTACGGACAGCGGGGACAGGAGTATTACGGGATGAAGCATGGGATCAGCGTTACTCTTTCATTTGCAATGGCGGCTATCTGCGCCGGTGCGCAACAGACAGCTATCGATCTGCCGACGAGCAAGCAGTTGATGCCGGTGCCGGGCACGCCGCAGCGCACCAACAGCCTGCCGATGGCGATTGCCGCTTCGCCCGACGGCCATTATCTGGCATTGCTGAACGCAGGGTACGGGACCTACGAGTCGAAGTATCAGCAGTCCATCGCGGTGCTGGATACAAGCACGGGCAAGGTGACGGATTTTCCTGAGGCGCGCACCGCCCCCGGCATGCCCCAAACGTTGTATCAGGGGCTCGCATTCAGCAGCGACGGCACACACCTTTATGCGTCGTTCGATTCGCTCTCCGCACCGGTGCCGAGCAAGCCGGGACAGACGGGAAATGCAATCGCGGTCTATCGCATCGATGCCGGGCAGGTGGTACCCGAACGGCTCATCTCCATTCCGGTGCAGACGCTGGCCGCGGGCCACATGCAGAACCGTCTCGATGCGCCGGTGCCCGCGGGCAAAGCAATTCCGGCCCCGGCGGGACTGGCGGTGGTGAAGGGAAAGAGCGGCGAGGAGCAACTGCTGGTTGCGGATGTGCTCTCCGACGATGTTCTGCTGATCGATGTGGCCAGCGGTGCGGTGCGCCATCGCTTCGATCTTTCGACCGGCACGGTGGTGCCGTCAAGCTATCCCATTGCTGTCGCCGCAACCCGCGATGGTAAGCACGGCTTTGCAGCGTTGTGGAACGGATCGGCCGTTGCCGAACTGGATCTCATTTCCGGCAAGGTGATGGGTACGCTGCCCCTGATGCCGCCGTCGGATGCGACCGCGCCCAGCTCGCATCCAACCGCGCTTGCGCTGTCGCCGAATCAGAAGACGCTTTACGTTGCGCTTGCGAATCGCGATGCAGTGGCCGCCCTCTCCGTGCACGGCAAACAGATGAAGCTGACTGGCGTCTTCGATACGCGCCTGCCGGGCCAGACGTATTTCGGCGGCGAGCCCAATGCGCTGGCGCTTACCAGGGATGGCCGGCATCTCTACGCCGCGAATGCCGGAACGGATTCGGTTGCGATCTTTCGCACGCGTGGGCTACATGCAGGCAAGCCAAAGCAGGCTGATGGATTTGTGCCCACGGAATGGCTGCCTACCGGGCTCGCGGTGGACTCAGGCCATCTCTACATTGCGACCGGCAAAGGAAAGGGAACTGGCCCGAACAACGCACCGCAGCGGCGCGTTGCGACTGTACGTCGGCTGCGCGGCAAGTCCACCTATATCGCGACACTGCTCTACGGCTCTGTCGCAGCCGTCGATCTCTCGCAGCTCGATCCCCAGCTGCCAGAGCTGACGAAGCAGACGGTCGCCAGCAACATGCAGAGTGCGGCGGCGGTGCACATCCAGTTTCAGAGCGGCACGAATCCCATCCGCCACGTGATTTACATCATCAAGGAAAACCGCACCTACGATCAGATCTTCGGCGACCTGCCCGCGGGCAATAACGATCCCAGCCTGACCATGTACGGACGCAGCATCACGCCGAACGAGCACAAGCTGGCGGAACGATTCGGTATTCTCGACAACTTCTACGATTCGGGCGAGGTGTCGGGTGACGGTCATGTCTGGTCCACCGCTGCGATTTCCAGCGACTACACGGAGAAGACCTGGCAGCAGTCCTATCGCGGCAAGGAGCGGGTTTACGACTTTGAAGGCGTGGTCGAGAATGGCTTCCCGCTCACTGAGAAGATCTCCGACGTGAACGAGCCGGAGAGCAGCTATCTGTGGACCAACCTTGCACGGCACCATAAGACCTATTTCCACTTTGCCGAGTACATTGCGACGCACTTCTGCGGCAGCGGCGAACCCGCACCGCGGCAGAGTCCGCTGGAGGGTACGCCGGAGCCCGAACGGGAACAGTGCGCTACGCCGGCCATCCTGCCGGGAGCGCCGGTGCCGGAGAACTATGGCGGCGGCACGAGTCAATATCCGTGGGCTATTCCGCTGATCGCGCAGAATGTGGCCACCAAGCCGGAGCTGGTGGGGCATTTCGATCCCAACTACCCGGACTTCCAGCTTGATTTTCCGGACCAGATGCGCTTTGAGGAGTTCGACACCTACTTCAAGAGATGGGTTGCTGAACGTAACAATGGCCATGACGAGATGCCTAACTTCGTAATGCTCCGCCTGGCCAACGACCACACCGAAGGCACACGCGTGGGCAAGCCGACGCCGAGTGCCTCAATCGCGGACAATGACCTCGCCGTGGGCCGCGCCGTGGAGGCCGTCTCGCACAGTCCGTACTGGAATGACACAGCGTTCTTCATCCTGGAAGACGATGCGCAGAATGGCGCCGATCATGTGGATGCGCATCGCAGCACGGCGCTCGTCATCAGCAAATACGCGCCGCGGCAGGCGACGCCGCTGGTGGATGATCGCTTCTACACCACCGTCAGCATGATCCGGACCATGGAAGACCTGCTGGACCTGCCGCCGATGAACAACAACGACGCCTTCGCGCCGCCGATTGCCACGGTCTTCGCGGGCGCGGGCGATCAGCCGCCGTTCGATGCCGACTACTCGAATCGCGACAATGGGTTGATCTATACGGCCAACAAGCCATCGGCGCCGGGTGCAAAGGAGTCCGGCAAAATGGATTTCCGCCACGAAGATCGCGCCGATCCGCAGAAGTTGAACGTGATTTTGTGGAAGGACGCGAAGGGCAACGCGGCGGTGCCTGCCGCGCTTCTGGCGCCAGTGAAGCATCACAAGGATGACGACGACTAGACGAAGACAAAGGCAGACAACGGCAGATGACTGCAGACTAGGGCAGCGGCAGACTGCCGTGACCGGAGTTCACTGACGTTGCCTGCTGTTGTCTGCCTTTGTCTGAAGTGGTCTTTTTCTAACCGACGAAGTCCACCTTGACCGGATGCGGGATGATGCCGCGCTGGTGGCCGAGCTCGAGCAGCTTGCGGATCGCTTCTTTGCCGTCTTCGCCGTAGTTGAGGGTGCGCTCGTTGACGTACATGCTCACGAAGCGGTTCGCCAGTTGGTTGTCGAGGTCGCGCGCAAACTGCATGGCGTAGGCCAGCGCCTCCTCGCGGTGATCGAGCGCGTGCTGGATGCTCTCGCGCAGCGCCTTGGTGATGATGCGCATGGTCTCATCGCCCAGGCTGCGCCGGATTGCGTTGCCCCCGAGCGGCAGCGGCAGACCGGTCTCCTCGCGCCACCACTGACCCAGGTCGAGCACCTTGAAAAGCCCGCTGCTGGAATAGGTGAGCTGTCCTTCGTGAATGATGAGCCCGGCTTCGTGCTTGCCGGCCACGACCTGGGGGATGATCTGGTCGAAGGGGACAATCGTCGTGCGGACGTCGGGAGCGAAGAGCTTCAGCGAGAGCGCCGCGGTGGTGAGCTCGCCCGGGATGGCGATACGCACCTGCTTGATTTCGTCCAGCGAGAAGTGTTTGCTCGCGACGATCATCGGACCATAGCCTTCGCCCACGCTTCCGCCGCACGCCATCAGGGTGTAGTTGTCCTGCAGGTAGGGATAGGCATGGAAGGAGATCGCGGTGACGTCGTAGTAGGCCTCATGAATCGCCTTCTGGTTGAGCGTCTCGATATCCGTGAGCGTGTGGGTGAATTTCAAGCCCGGCACCCGCACCTTGTTGGTGGCGAGACCATAGAACATGAATGCGTCATCGGAGTCCGGGGAATGCGCGATTTTGATCTCGCGGATGCCGGTCTGGGTGGGTTCCAACTGGGGGGTGCTGCTCACGCTGCCTGGATCCTTTCGATGCGCGGCCGCTGGTGCGGCCCGTGCTGCGTTTGGTTCTGATGGGTTAGCGCTGCTGTGCGTGGGAGGAGGTGCGGGTAGCGAAAGAGCGGAAGATCAAAGCGCATGCTGCCGCGGCCAGGACCTTGGCCGCGTCGCTGGCCAGGAAGGGGACTACCGACACGTTCAGCAGCGTGGAAAGATTGGTGTGGGTCAGGACTTCGAGCCAGAGCGCGCCGGTGGTCAGCAGAATCAGATCTCCGACGGCTGCGCCGGCAAATGCGGCCCATGCCTGCTGTTTCGCGGCGCGATAGAGCAAGCCGGCCGCGACCGCAGCGAAGGGCGCTGCCAACAGGTAGCCGCCAGTGGGGCCGAGGAGCTGAGCCAGGCCGCCCACTCCGTGGGGGCTGAAGACGGGCAGGCCGGCCGCGCCTTCCAGCAGATACACCGTCAGCGCTGAAAAGCTGTCCTGGGGTGCCAGCAGCAAGCCCAGAAGCAGCACGGCAAAGGGCTGCAGCGTGATGGGAACCGGCGTGAAACCGAGGGGAATGGAGATGTGCGCGCATAGAGCGACGAAGGCGGTGGCGCCGATCACCAGTGCAAACCGCCGCGAGCTGCTGGCGAGTTGGGTACGAAACGGTGCAAGTGCTGTCTGCTGTATCATCGTTTTCCTTCTCCTGATTCCACTCCAGCCAATTTCTGCCTCAAAGGCCGTCCCGCTTTGCTTCCGTCTCGTTGGCAGCAGCCTCCGCAGCCGTCTCTGCTCGATCGCGACGGATGTGCCGGGCCACGGCGACGGCGGTCCACAGCAACGCGCACAGACTCACCACGAAGACAGCAAACAACCAGTGCATGCGTAAGGAGCCGATTCCTGCCGGCGCGTTGTCAGGATAACAAACCGTCAGGGACGCGGTTCAGCGACCGAGGAGACGACCCAGTCCAGGTAGGCGCTGCTGCCGTCCGCCACATCGAGCACCAGGAACTCAGGCACCTCATAGCTATGCAGCTCATGCACGCGGGTGCGGACGGCTTCCACCTTCTCCTGCTGCGTCTTGATCAAGAGCAGCACCTCGTCGGCGGTTTCCACGGCATCTTTCCATCGATAGACGGAATGCACGCCGCCGATCAGGTTGACGCACGCCGCCAGCCGCTCCTCGACCAGGGCATGCGCGATGCGCTTGGCTTCGGCACGCGGCGAAGTGGTCACGAGAATGAGGCGGGTGTTGGTCATATCAGGCTCCGAGCAGAGAAGGGTGTGCGAGAGACGCGCGCTCTGCCATACAATCCTCGCCGGGCTGCATCTCATGCGAGAGCACTTGGGAAACCATGGGAAGGCCGCAGTGCGTGCGCGCTGCCGGTGAGCGGCGAGACAGGAGAGATATGGCCACGGAGATCAAGTTCGGAACCTCGGGCTGGCGAGCCATCGTTGCGGAGGAGTTTACGCTGGCCAATATACGCCGTGCCGTGACCGGCATCGCCAGCCATGTGGCGAGCCAGCCGGGCAGCCATCGCGTGCTGGTGGGACGCGATCCGCGCTTTCTGGGCGAGATGTTTGTGGACGAGGCGGCGCGCCTGCTGGCCCAGCACGGTGTCACGCCGGTGGTCATTCCGGATCCCGCGCCGACGCCGGCGATCGCCTATGCCATTCGCCAGCAGAAGGCGAGTGGCGGCATCAACTTTACCGCGTCGCACAATCCGCCGGAATACAACGGGATCAAGTTCTCGACGCCCGACGGCGCCCCCGCGCTTCCGGAGACCACCGGGAAGATCGAAGCGGCGATTCGCGCGCTCGGCGAGGCACCGGTGGCCCAGGCAAAGCCGGTCGAGAATGTGGCGAAGCTGGATGTGAAGCCGGAGTATCTGAAGCGGCTGGGCGAGCTGGTCGACTTCAAGGCGATCCAGTCGGCCAAGATCAAGATCGTCTTCGATCCCTTCTGGGGCGCGGCGCGGGGTTATACGTCGGAGATGCTGCGCGAGCACGGCGTCGATGTGAGTTGCGTGCACGACTACCGCGACGTGCTCTTCGGCGGCCATGCGCCGGAGCCGGACGATCACCTGCTGGGCGATGCCAAGAAGAAGATGAAGGAGGTCGGAGCGCATATCGGCGTTGCGACCGATGGCGATGCGGACCGTTTCGGCATCGTCGATGCGGACGGCACATTCATCCAGCCCAATTATGCGATCGCGCTGCTCTTCGAGTATCTGATCGAGACGCGGGGCTGGAAGAATGGCGTCGCGAAGTCCGTTGCCACCACCAATCTGATCAATGCGATCGCAGACAAACAGGGAGTTCAGCTTTACGAGACACCGGTGGGCTTCAAGTACATCGGCGAACTGATCCTGAAGGACGAGATCGCGATTGGTGGCGAGGAGAGCGCTGGGCTCACCATCCGCGGCCATGTGCCGGAGAAGGATGGGGTGATCGCTGGCCTGCTGATGGCGGAGATGGTGGCCCGCCGCGGCCGCAGCATCGGCGATCAGCTCAAGGAGCTGTTTGGCAAATATGGTTCCTTCTACCCGGTGCGCGAGAACTTCCGCTTGACCGACGAGGTGAAGCACAAGTTCACTGAGAAGGTGAGGCAAGATCCCACGGAGCTCGCGGGGCTGAAGGTGAAGCAGGTGGTGCGCACCGACGGCCTGAAGCTGATCTTCGACGATGGCTCGTGGGTATGCTATCGCCTCTCCGGCACCGAGCCGGTGGTGCGCGTCTACACCGAGGCGCGCGATGAGCGCGAAAGTGCAACGCTGACGCAGGCTGCGAAAGACTGGGTTCTTCAGTAGCAGGAAGATCCCGAAGGGAAGGAATCTACAGACGTGGATCGAGCAGGGATGAACGCGGCACCTACGCGTCCACATACGCAAACCGGCAGGCTCGCGCGGCGCTTCATGGTCGCGACGGCCGCGTATGCGCAGCGCAGACGCATCGCCACCGTCTTTGCTGTCGCCGTCGCCGCTCTGCTTGCCTACCACGCTCTGTTCGGCGCGAACGGTGTCGTGGCCTATCGGGCCAAGCGCAGCGAAGACCGTGTCCTCGCGCAGCAGCTGGAGAAGATGAAGATCGAGAACGGCCGCTTGAAGGCGCACGTCGAGCACTTGAAGACCGATCCGGATGCGATCGAGTACGAGGCGCAGACGCGGCTGCGTTACACCAGGCCGGATCAGGTGATCGTGCTGAACAATACGGCCAACCCCGCTTCGCAAGCTCCGAATCCAGCTACGACGGGTGCGAGTCCCACCAGGCCAGTTCCCGATAACGCAAAGCCCGCAGCCAGTCGCTGAGGTGTTCCCAAGCGGGTTTATACTCGCTCTATGAGCACAGCCGCGCCGCGCGACCGCTATCTCTTCGGCTCACTGGAGAGCAGCGCCAAAAACCAGATGAAGGTGCAGGAGGCCAACTTCGGCGAAGAGTCGCCGGAGGGGATCATCCTGACATCTCTCGACTTTGCGGTGAACTGGATTCGCAAGAGCTCGGTATGGCCCATGACCTTCGGTCTCGCGTGTTGCGCGATCGAGATGATGTCGATGGGTGCGGCGCGATTCGACGTGGCGCGCTTCGGTGCAGAGGTATTCCGTCCCTCGCCGCGTCAGTCGGATCTGATGGTGATCGCGGGCCGCGTCTCCCAGAAGATGGCGCCGGTCATCCGCCGACTGTGGGAGCAGATGCCCGAGCCCAAGTGGGTCATCTCCATGGGCGCTTGCGCTACTTCGGGCGGAGTTTTCAACAACTACGCGCTGGTGCAGGGCGTCAATCAGATCATCCCCGTGGACGTCTACGTTCCGGGGTGCCCGCCACGGCCGGAGCAGCTCATTTATGCCATCACGCTTTTGCAGGAAAAGATCCTGCGCGAGCGCGGCAGCTTGAAACGAACCCTCAATCTCAGCTAGATACCCTCACTTTCAGGCGAAATAGTACTTGAATTGGTGGATTCTGCCATTAGGATGGTGCAGTCCAGGATTTGTCCTGGACGAGTGCACCATTTTTGTAGCGGCGAGTTGGCGGTCAGGCAATGGGTTACTCTAGTGATGCTCGGGATAAGCTATTGAAAATTCTGGGCAACTCACCTACTAAAATGTGCACTAACCTAGGCAACGTATGGTAGCTTTCCTTGCGCTGCCTCTTCGTTGTCTTTCCGGGTGGCGAGAGTGTTCTGGGGTATGATGGTTCACTCAAGTGCCATTCGTAATTGATTTGTATGACTTTCAGTACGGTTGCGGAGGATAGACGCATGCATTTACGTCCGTTGCATTCTCTGAGCCGGATTCTGCTCGTAACCTGTGCGGTTGGCCTGGGAACAACGGCTCTCTTTGCTCAGGACTCGCAGACTCCGCCTCAGCCCACACAAGACCAGTCGTCAAGCAGCGCTCCGGCGGCTGCGCCTGCCGCTCCAGCCCCAGCATCGACCGCTCTGCAAGCTCCCTATGCTTCGCGGATCGATATCTTTGTAGGCTATTCGTACTTGGCGCCCCACGGTTCGGTCACCATCCCGGGTGGCAACTTGATCGGTAACTCGGGTCCGGTCAGCTACTCGTCCATTGACGCCGGCGCGATTGGAAGCGGCACCTACTACTTCAATCGGTACGTCGGTGCTCAGGCCGAATTCAGCGATCACCCTGACGGCAATAACGACGGAGCACAGGTTGCTTCGGGCGGTATCGTGTTCCGTTATCCGACCGAAGACATCACCCCCTTCGTGCACTTCGAAGCTGGCGGGGTGCGCCTGGGCGGTCCCTTCAAGCAGCCGTACACCTGGGGCCCGTCACTCACTGCCGGCGGCGGTCTGGACTACGGGATTAGCGGATTCCTGAATAATCACTTGGCCATCCGCGTTTTCCAGGCCGATTATCAGTACTACCATGTCAATTTTGGTCCGCAGGACCCGTATCCAACCGGGGGCCGCGCCAATCTGGATGTGGTTCGCCTGAGCGCTGGTTTGGTGTATCGCATCGGCAGCATTACGCCGCCTCCGCCGGTCACCTATCAGTGCGCCGCGAGCCCGGCTTCGGTCTATCCGGGCGATCCCGTCACCATCACCGGCACCGCCACCAACCTGAACCCCAAGAAGAACGGTACGTATTCCTGGACGGGTAACAATGGCGTCAAGGTAACCGGCGACAGCACGACCGGCAACGTGGACACCAACGGCCTGAACCCTGGCAGCTATACCGTGACCGGTCATGTGTCGCAGGGGCAGAAAGCGGGACAGTTCGCCGATTGCACCGCGAACTTCGAGGTCAAGCAGTTCGAGCCGCCGACCATCAGCTGCTCGGCGAATCCGACCACGCTGAAGCCGGGTGACAGCTCGACGATTACCGCACAAGGCGTAAGCCCGCAGAATCGTCCGCTGACCTACACCTACTCCACCTCCGCCGGCCAGATCGAGGGCAACAACACCACCGCAACCCTGAACACGTCTGGCGCGCCAGCCGGTCCGATTACCGTGACCTGCAACGTCTCCGACGACAAGGGTCAGACGGCCTCGACGACGACTTCGGTCAACATCGAGCAGCCGCCACCGCCGCCGCAGCCCAAGACGCAGACGCTCTGCTCGATCAACTTCGATCGTGACAAGCGCCGTCCGGCCCGCGTCGACAACGAAGCCAAGGCCTGCCTGGATGACGTAGCCCTCAACCTGCAGCGTCAGTCGGATGCGACTGCTGTTGTGGTTGGCGACTCGGCAACCAACGAGAAGTTGGGTCCGAAGCTGGCGGCGCAGCGCGCCGTCAACACCAAGGACTACCTGGTCAAGGAGAAGGGCATCGATGCCTCTCGCGTCCAGGTTCGTACAGGTACCGAAGCCGGTAAGCAGGTGCAGAACTACCTGGTTCCGTCCGGTGCTAACTTCGACAACGACGTGCAGGGCACAACCCAGGTGAACGAGGACAGCGTGCGGCCACAAACCCGCGCCGCCCGTGCAGCTCACCGTCGTCACAAGAAGGCTGCTGCCGCTGCGCAGAAGTAGACGTCCTTCCGCACCGAAAGGGCTGACCAGTTCACCGGTCAGCCCTTTTCCTTTCTCCAGCATTCCGTCTGACCGGACAGGGTCATCAGCCCGATGCTCAGATGGATACGGGCCCCTTTGGGTGATTGCCAGCCCTGCCTCTCCCCGTTACTCTTGCAGTAACAGTTTCACCTCACGAGGTCGTTTCCTCCGATGAATCGCTGTCTCGCATCTCTACTCCTCCTATCCGCCTCGTCTCTTCCGCTTTTCGCTGTCCCGCCGCAGACGGCGGCCAATACGAATCCCGCCGCCAGCGCGTGGGTTCCCGTGGGTCCAGACGGAGGCGATGCGCGCAGCTTTGCGGCAGATCCGACAGACAGTAAGCATTTGTATCTGGGCACCACGAACAGCTGGCTCTATGAGAGTCATGACGGCGGCACCTCATGGAAGCGGCTCACCAAACTGTCGTCGAAAGACGATCTGATTCTGGACAATACCGTCGTCGATGAAGCAGACCCGAAGACGATCTATGCCGCGGCCTGGGTGGTCGATCATCCGGATGGTGGTCTTTTTATCAGCCACGATGCAGGAAAGACCTGGATCAAGGTTCCGGCCATGGACGGACAGTCCATTCGAGCTCTTGCGCAGTCCGCTTCCAATCCAAAGGTGCTCGTCGTCGGAACGCTCAAGGGTGTTTTCCGCAGCGAAGATGGCGGCATGCACTGGGACCAGATCAGCCCGACGAACAGTGCGGAGCTCCATGAGGTTGAATCCGTCGCCATCGATCCCAAGGACCCGAAGACGATCTATGCCGGCACCTGGCATCTTCCCTGGAAGACCACGGACGGCGGCGCCAACTGGCACAATATCAAGGAGGGGCTGATCGACGATTCGGATGTCTTCTCGATCATCATCGACCCCGCAAGCCCACAGACCGTCTATACCAGCGCCTGCTCGGGCATCTACAAGAGCGACAATGGCGGCGAACTCTACCACAAGATCCAGGGCATTCCCTCCACGGCACGCCGCACCCGCGTGTTGATGCAGGATCCGGTCGACCACTCCATGGTCTACGCGGGAACTACGGAAGGCCTGTATCGCACCTCCTCGGCGGGCACCAACTGGACGCGCCTGACGGGGCCGGACGTGATCATCAACGATGTCTATGTCGATCCGAAGGATCACAGGCACGTGCTGCTGGCTACGGATCGCAGCGGCGTGCTCATGAGCAACGATGAAGCTGTCACTTTCGCTGACTCCAACCGCGGCTTTTCGCAGCGTCAGGTGGTTGCGCTGGCGGAGGACGTAAAGGATCCACACCGCTTCTACGCCGGCGTGGTGAATGACAAGATGTATGGCGGCGTCTTTACCTCAGGCGACGACGGTAAGAGCTGGCTGCAACAGAGCCAGGGTCTGGATGGACGCGATGTCTTCAGCCTCGGAGAGAGTCCGGAGGGCATATTGCTTGCGGGAACCAGCCACGGCATATTCGTGTGGCGGGATGGCCGCTGGCAGCCGGCGGGCCGTGTAGTTCAGATGGAAGAGAAGACAACCTACGTGCGGCGCAAGGGCAAGCGCGTGAAGACGACCGAAACCGTCGCCAAGCCGGCCGGCGAGATCGATGGACGGGTCAACGAACTGGATCTGACACGCAGCACTTGGTATGCGGCGACCTCGGCAGGTGTATTCCAGAGCGCCGATCGAGGCAAGGTATGGACGGGAGGCCCGGTACTGGGGCAGACCGACTATTCGAGCGTGCACTCGCTCGGCCCGGTGGTGCTGGCGACCCGCCGCACCGGTATCGCTGTCTCACAGGACGGCGGCAAGAGCTGGCAGCCTGGGCCGCTGCCGGGCAAGCTCACGTCGATACGCACCAGCACCATCGCACCCGGTGGAAGCATGTGGGTCGGCGGCCGCGAGGGAGTGTATTACAGCACCGACAATGGCGCGAACTGGACGTTCATGTCCACCCTGCCCATCTCAGACATCAACGGCATCGAGTACGAGAGCGATCTGAAACGTTTGGTCATTACCTCGTGGAGCTCCACCTGGGTCATGGCCGTGAACGAGACGGACAAGAGCTGGAAGTGGTGGGACGCAGGTTGGCACGTGCGTGGTGTCCGTTCCAACGGCGGCCGCCTGCTGGCTGCCTCCTTGTACAACGGCGTTGTGGTGCAACCGCAGGCCGGTGCAGCAAAGCAGGTTGCGGGTATGGCAAGGCAGGACATTGGCGTTCGCCAGGCTCACTAGGGATTGCCCTGCTGTGAGAGCGCAGATTCACCTGGCGCAGCCGCTTCTTCACGGATGGTCACAAAGCAGACAGCTTGTTTCCCGGTGCTGACAAGAGCGATGTTCTAGACCTCTCGGAGCTCCGGCTGCGTCCCTTTGAGGCGACGGATCTCCCGGAGCTTCTGCTGCTGGACGCGCGTTGCTTTCCGCCGCTCATCTCCTATACCCGCGCGGAGCTGCAGTATTTTGTGCGGCATCCGCGCAGCACGACGACCGTCGCCGAAGCCGGCGGCCGGGTTGCCGGTTTCTGCGTGGTCGACTGGAAGCTCGAATCCGGCCGCAAAGTGGGTCACTTCATCACCATCGACGTGGCGCCGGAGCTGCGCCGCAAGGGTCTGGGACGATTGCTGATGCAGGCAGGCGAGGCGCAGCTAGCCGGCATGGGTTGCATCGCGATCACGCTCGAGGTCGCGGTCAACAATGCGGGTGCGCAGATCTTTTACGAACAACTCGGATATCAACAGACAGGACGGATCCCCGGCTACTACGCGGACGGCACGAATGCGCTGGTGATGCGCAAGGCATTCCATGTCCCGGACTGACGGCAGCAGGTCAATGGGATGATGCGGGAGGCGCCGGCGCAGGGCCAAGTGCCAGGGGCGCGCCGGCGGCAGTGAGTGCCGCCTTCATTGCATTGCGGCTGTTGTCCGTCGACGATCCGATGACTCTGTTGAGCACGCGACCCTTGCGATCGGTGAGCAGGAGCACCACTTGTTTTTCCGAGGAGATGCCGAGTTTGCGATCAAAGGCACGCTTGTCCACGTAAATGGGCAGCGTCGTAGACCAGTGGCTGGCGTTCGGCGATGCGCTGCGCATGGACGCATTCTGCCACCAGCGGGAGAGGATGTTCTTCTGTGGCGAGACCAGCAGGGTATAGGAGCCGAGCGACGGATCGCTCGAACGCCAGCGGTCGATGACGGCATTCCAGTCATCAATATCCCGCTGCTGTGTGAGGTCGAAGTAGAGCAGCAGGAGGTTGCGGTCTCCGCGAAGGTCTGCCGGTAGTGTGACCCGCTCTTTGCTGAGGCTGTAGAAACTGAGCGTGGGAAAAACGATGGGGTCTGCCGCGTGCACGGCCATTACGGCAGCGAGAGCGAATAGAACAATCCGGGCTTTCAGGGAACGCATATCGCCGATGTCTCGCTGGGTAAAGTATTCGGTAAAAAGGGAGAACACTGCATCGCATGGTATCAGCAGGTTCGGCTACCTGTTAGACGCCAATGTCATTGTTTGCGTCACGCGAAGCAATGGCGCAACAGGGTGAGGGAGGGCGGCGTCATCGTCACCACGCGCAAATCTCGCGGCGTATGATGGAGTCTGTGAGCGGGACCGATCCACAACCGAAATCGAGCGCTGGCTTCCGCACGCATGACGCGCGGCTTCGCCCCCTCGCGGACAAGATCTTTGCCCGGCAGCGCCTGGACTTTGAGGATGGGCTGACGCTCTATGGCAGCGAGGACATCCTGGCGGTGGGCTGGCTGGCCAACTGGGTGCGCGAGTCGATGCACGGCGACATCACGTACTTCAACGTGAACCGGCATATCAATCCGACGAATGTATGCGTGGCGGCGTGCCGGCTGTGTGCCTTCGGCCGCAAGAAGGACGATGCGGGCGCATACACGATGGCGCTGGAAGAGGCATGGACGGCGGCTGCAACGGGATATCACGAGGCGGTCACCGAGTTCCACATTGTCGGCGGCCTGCATCCCGATCTGCCGCTCGAATACTTTCTCGACCTGGTGCGTGGTCTCAAGGAGCGCTTCCCGAAGGTGCATATCAAAGCCTTCACCATGGTGGAGGTGTCCTTTCTCGCGCGGCGCGCGAAGATCACCATCCCCGAAGTGCTGGTGAAGCTCAAGGATGCCGGTGTCGATTCCATGCCCGGCGGCGGCGCGGAGATCTTCTCCGATCGCGTGCGCCACATTATCTGCGACCACAAGATCGACGGCGGGGAGTGGCTGGAGACGGCGCGCGCCGCGCACCGGCTTGGACTGCGCTCGAACGCCACCATGCTCTACGGCCATGTGGAGAACGATGAAGACCGCGTGGACCACATGTTGAAGTTGCGTGAGGTGCAGGACGACACCGGCGGCTTCCAGACGTTCATTCCGCTGGCCTTCCATCCGGACAACACGCCGCTGCAACATCTGCCGCGCACGACTGGCCTGACGGATCTGCGGCAGATCGCCGTGGGCCGGCTGCTGCTGGACAACTTCGCCCATGTCAAGGCTTACTGGCAGATGATGACCGCCGGCATCGCCCAGGTTGCGCTGCGCTTCGGAGCGGACGATATCGACGGCACAGTGATCGAAGAGAAGATCTATCACGATGCGGGTGCGAGCACGCCACAGGGCATGCGCCGCAGCGATCTGATCCGGCTCATTCGCGAGGCGGGCCGTGAGCCGTTTGAACGCGACACTCTCTATCGTCCGGTCATCCGCACGGAAGAGAGCTTCACCGTCGCGGTCTAACGCAAAAGCACAGATAACGTAATGTGGCGAGATCGGTTCTGAGCAGCCGTTCCTTTGGGAGAACGGCTGCGTTCGGATTGGTGCCCTCACCTTACACCATCTGTGCTTTTGGTCTGACGATCTGATTACATCGCAGTGTTGGCTATGGGCGACGGAGCTCGAGCCGAGCGCTCCTTTTCTGCATGCTTTCGACGCACCTGGCGTTGCGCCACGTAGAGAAGGCCGATGAAGGTGGCGGTCAGCAGCGACAGCGCATAGACGCCATGGAGCTGGGGCACTTCGCCGTAGAGCAGCGCCAGGCCAACAAAGACAAAGAGCAGGTGCGCGCAAAAGACTTCGATTGAAGCGCGTCCCAGCGTGATGAACGGCTCACGTGAGATGACCCACCGGACCGCACCGCGCAGGCTGTAGAGCACGCAGACGAACGCAATGATGTTCAACACGCGCAACGGCCCGAGCTGCCACTTGTCTACCAGAATTGTCAAGTGTTCCTGAGTCAAGTTCGCGCCCAGCCAGTCATGCCGCACGCCGACGAAGAAGAGGCAGACTGCGCCGGCGACCCAGGTGGTCCACTTGGGCAGGCGATGAAGTGGCAATTCGCCCTCCACCGAGCGCGCGCCCATCCACATGCCCATGATCCAGACCCATTGCCACGCAAACAGATTGAAGGCGCCCCACTGCTGAAGAGGAATGGGCAGATGCGTCACGCTGACGATGGAGTGCTGGACGATGGCGCGCAGACCGAACTGCGCCAGGAGCCATAGGGCAGTGCTGCCGGCGATGACCGGCAGCCAACTGCGTTTTACCGCGATAGAGAAGGCGAGCGGCGACGCCAGCAGGAAGATGACGTACATCGGGAGGATGTCCAGCAGGGGCGGGCAGTAAATCAGCAGCAGCGAGCCGACGATGGCGACTGCCGGATGGGCAATGTAGAAGTCCAGCAGATGTTCCAGCGCCGCATGATGACGGTACACGGCGAAGGCCGCTGCGAAGGTGAAGGCAAGCAGCAACAGCGACACATGATAGGCATAGACACGCAGCGCGCGCTTCCAGAGCCTGCTGCGCAACTGGCCGGCGTTCTCGGTTGCCTGGCGCATGTAGACGCGCCCGACCAGCAATGCCGACAGAAAGACAAAGCCTTCCGCCGAGGAGATGAAGCCAAAGGGCTGATTGACCAGATCGCTGATCCGCGTCGGGAGGTGGGTCAGGGTCATCCACACGAGAAAGAGTCCGCGCAGCGCATCAAACTCCGGCTTACGCGGGAGTTGCATGCTTTTCACCATGGCAACGGATGTGGTCTTCAGCGTCAAGGAACACTACCCCTTACCGGTTTAGACGGCGTTTTGGGGGGCAAGTTGCTGCTTAAATCCAGCACAATTCCTGCACCGCCAGGGGGATAGACGTATCGCGACGCATTCAGTATGCGGCAATGCCGGTGATGGCCTGCCCGATGATCAGGGTGTGGATATCCTGGGTGCCTTCATACGTTTTGACGGACTCCAGGTTCATCATGTGGCGCATCACAGGATAGTCGTCGCTGATGCCGTTGGCGCCCAGAACATCGCGGGCCATTCGAGCGCATTCCAGGGCAATCGCAACGTTGTTGCGTTTGGCCATGGAGATGTGTTCATGGCTGACCTTGCCGCTATCCTTCAGGCGGCCTACCTGCAGCGAGAGCAACTGGCCTTTGGTGATCTCGGTGATCATCCATGCCAGCTTTTCCTGCACCAGTTGATGGCTGGCGATGGGCTGGTCGCGGAATTGTTTGCGCATGAGCGAGTATTGCAGCGCCGTGTCGTAGCAGGACATGGCGGCGCCCAGCGCGCCCCAGCCGATGCCATAGCGCGCCTGATTGAGGCACATCAGCGGCGACTTCAGGCCGCCCGAACCCGGCAGCATTGCCGATGCGGGCAGCCGGACATCCTGCAGCGAGAGCCCGGAGGTGACGGAGGCGCGCAGCGACCACTTGCCGTGGACGTCGAAGGCGCGGAAGCCCGGTGCTTTGGCCGGGACCAGGAAGCCGCGCACACGGTCGTCCTCATCTTCGACCTTGGCCCAGATGACGGCCACATCGGCGATGGAGCCAGAGGTGATCCACATCTTTTCGCCGTTCAGGATGTAGTCGGAGCCGTCGCGCCGCGCGCGTGTCCGCATGCCGCCGGGATTCGACCCGAAATCCGGTTCGGTCAGCCCGAAGCAGCCGAGCTTTTCGCCCTTGGCCATGGCCGCCAGCCATTCGTTCTTCTGTTCATCGGAGCCGAAGGTGTAGATGGGATACATCACGAGCGCGGACTGTACGCTGACGAAGGAGCGAATGCCGGAGTCGCCGCGCTCCATCTCCTGCGTCACCAGGCCGTATTCCACATTGGACATGCCGGCGCAACCGTAGCCATGCAGGTTGGCGCCAAAGAAGCCCATCTCGCCCATCGGCTTCACCAGCTCGCGGGGGAAGCGGCCCTCGCGGTTGCACTCTTCGATGATGGGGATCAGGTTGTCATCGATGAATCGGCGAGCAGTCTCGCGGACCAACCGCTCATCCTCGGAGAGCATGGCGTCGAAGCCGATGAAGTCGACGTTCTTGAACTTGAAAGCCATTGCGCGTTGTGTCCTTTACGGCAGATGTCCAAACCATAAAGGGTAGCAGAGACCGTGCCGCGGTTCCTTTGGCACGAAAATCGCCTTATCTCATCATTTCATCGCGATCACGCCGATCAGAGCCCATGGTGCAATCAGCACCTGTTCATCGTCTGCAACTGCCCGCATCTCCTCTAACAGATCCAGCAGCTCTTCTTCGCGGGATACCCTGGTCCGAGCGATCACAGGGATGGCTTCGGCAAAGGTGTGTTCCCATATGCGCTTGCCAGGCCCCCGCAGCATGGCGGGAAGGTCGGCCCGGACCTCCGGTGATTGGAAACCGGCGTCCATAACGGCGGCAGGTAATTCCACGCCGTAGTCGTAATTCACACCCAGGCGCTTGCCGGCTTCAAGGGTCAGCGACACCGATCGCGCGTATGCGGGCGAATCAGGGTGGCAAAATGTATTCGAGAGCCGTAGTTCCTGCGACACGAGAATGCCGCCAGGCTTCAAGACGCGGTGCATCTCCCGCAGAACATCCTGCGGCTTCGTGAGATGGCAGAGCAGCAGCCTGCAGTGCACGATATCAAAGCTCTCCGAGGGCAAGCCGGTCTCGTACGCGCTGGCTTCGATGAACTCAACAGGCTGGAGATCTTCGCACTCGTTCCAATAGCCCTTCGCAACCACAAGCTGGTCCGGGTTGACATCCGCGGCGACGACGGAGCCGTTGCACCCCACCTTGCCTGCGAGCCAACAAGAGATGGTTCCCACCCCGCATGCGACGTCGAGTATCCGCTTACCGGGTCCGACGCCCGCGTGGATCAGCAGTTGCCGCGTGAAAGCACCGTACACGTCGTCCAACAGGCGCAGACGCTCCGCCGCCGAACTGCTTCCCGTATCGAGCACATATACATCGCTTGCGGTCCCTTTTGCTCCTGCAGCCATGATGAATCCTTTCGAGTCTGGAAAAAGCCCGGGCCCGATACGAATTAGGAACGAGGGAGAGAAGTGGTTGCGAGGGATTGCCCGGAATTGTAGCGCAGCGCCGCCAGCCTGTCGTGCGGAATCGTTCTATTCGTAACGCAGGGCGGTCTGGGATCGATCCGGGACGCACGTGCCGATGCCTGTCGTCTGACGGGATCGAAAAGGTTCCCGCGGCTTGCGAAGAAATCTTTTGGCGGAAGACGATTTCTGACACCGGTTAGTGCCCTTCGTCGGCGGAAGGCCCATACAGGGCGGGCACTGCGGCTTCATTTAGCCGAAGATACACCGTCAACTGCCCGCGATGATGGGCCAGATGGCTGAAGACACCGTCGGAAATCATGATGTAACGGGCTCCTTCGTATAACACGCGGTTGCCGGAGATCATGCGCCAGCGGTCGTGCAGGTGCCTCTCGTCTGTTCCTTCGAGGGCTCGCCTGGACTTGGCCGCGCCGTCACTGAGCATCTGCAAAAGCTCCGCCCGCGTCTCCACCGGGTGCGCGCGGAATTTCTCACTGGCAGGATCCTCGAAGTTCAGCTCGTCACCCTCGATCATGAAGGCCACCCATCCGGGCATGGAGGCCACCGTTGCCGCCAGATGTCCCAGCGCCATCGACTTCTGGTGGGGCTTCCAGTCGTTGCGTCCCTCGGGAACGCGCTCGATGACCTTGCGGGTCAGCGTGGTCTCCTGCTCCAGCTGCATCAGGAAGTAGTCCTTGAGATCCATATCTCTTTCCTCCGAAGCGATTCCGCTTACAAGACAAGAGTAAAAATCAATTTATGACAAGGAATGTCATAATTAAAAAAAGAAAATGTAAGGAGTGAGGTAACACACTGAAATCGGACCGACTTCTCTCCGCGCTTCTGCTCCTGCAGGCCCATGGCCGCATGACCGGGCGTGCGCTTGCGGAGCGCCTGGAGGTCTCGCAGAGGACGATGCACCGCGATATGGAGGCGTTGTGCGTTGCAGGAGTGCCGGTTACGGCGCTGCGTGGAGCCCAGGGCGGCTGGCAGTTGGAGAAGGGCTGGCGCACGCAGGTGCCGGGGCTCGACGCCGCCGAACTGCACGCGCTGCTGATGGCGCAGCCCCGTGCGTTGAAAGAACCGCGGCTGGCGGCGGCAGCGGAGCGCGCCATGGGCAAACTGGTCGCATCCCTGCCGGGAAAGGTGCGCGAGCAGGCCGCGGCCATGCGGGAGCGGCTGCATGTGGATGCGAACGATTGGTGGCCGGTGAGTGAAGACCTCTCCATGCTGCCCGCGGTGCAGGATGCGGTGGCACGTGATTGCC
>DASQRJ010000561.1:0-3804 GCA_035642955.1 Acidobacteriaceae bacterium | reverse complement strand
GATCTCTGCAACCATCAGCATGATCCTGATCGTGACCTTTCGCATTCCAGGCGGAGCCATTGGCGCCCTAATCGCATTTCTTCTGTCGCGCGAAAACGTTCTGTCCACTGCCAAATCCGGTCTTTACTTCTTGGTTGCCTTCGCGATCGGCATGCTCTTCATTCCTATCGGTGCGCGATTCCTCGCGTCGGTTCCCATCACCCATTTTCTGTGGGAAGCAGTCAGCCTCTTCTTCATTTTCTTTCTTCTCCGGACCCTTACGAACTATGTGGTGGCCCTCGGCCTTTGCGTGGTCGCCACTCAAATCCTCGCCATCTGGTATTTGCCTGGCCCCGCAGAGCGGAATGTCGAGCTCACGCTGTGGCAGATTGCCTCGACGGCAATCGGCGTTTCGGTGACACTCGGAGTCGAGATAGTCTTCCATGCCATCCGTGGCGGCGATGAGGTGCTGGAGGGTTTGGAGGTTCGGCTGCAACGGATCGAAGATCTGATGGAGAGCTATGGCGCCAATCTGCCCGCCTCTCCCGAGACCACCCAAATGCTCGCCCAGTTCGCCGTTGTAGGCGTGGGAGCCTTGCGCCGGCACATCGCCCGCACAAGCGACGATCCAATCCACCGTATGCGGATGAGTACGCTGGTTTCGCTTACTGGCCGTTCTATCGACTTTGCTGCGGCACTGTCCAGTACAACGTCAAGCCTTAGTCCTGCAGAACGGCAAAGAGCGGCCCAGCTGGCACGGGACATCGCCGAAATCCGTCAGCATCTGAAGACGAACAGTCAGCTGTCTCGGTGGGAGTCTCAGAGCGCTGGAAGCCTGGGCGCGCCTCTACTCGAGGAGTTGGAGACACTGGTCTCGCTCATGCCCTCGGTTTTCACCAGCGAGACCTCGATCGATCCGCGTCTTGAAGTTCTGGAAAATCCGCCTTCTTCCAATCGCATCTTCGTCAACGATGCATTTTCCAATCCTGAACACCTGCGCTACGTTCTCGCCGGAACGCTTGCTGCAATGATTTGCTATGTCCTCTATGTCTCGCTGGACTGGCCTGGGATTTCCACCTCGGTGCAGACCTGCGTGCTCACCGCTCTGACAAACGTTGGCGCATCTCGCCAGAAACAGGTATTGCGTCTCGCAGGCGCTGCCCTGGGCGGCTTCGTCTTTGGTTTAGGTGCGCAGATATTTATTCTGCCCAACATCGATTCCATCGCAGGTTTTACCGTGCTGTTTGCCGTGGTGACCGCAATCGCCGCATGGATCAGTTCTTCGAGTTCGCGTCTCTCGTATGCCGGATTACAGCTCGCACTGGCTTTTTATCTCATTAACCTGAGCGAATTCAGCATCCAGACCTCGCTGACGCTCGGACGAGACCGCGCCATCGGCGTGCTGTTGGGCATTTCCATGATGTGGTTGATCTTCGAGCGCATCTACCCGCGGCCGGCGGCCGATGAGATGGTTCGCATATTCGTACTCAATCTGCGACTGATGGCGGATCTGATTTCGGTCTCTCCGTCGGGCACAGACACGGCGGCCGTTGTCCAGGTTCGCAAACAGAGAGATCAGGTCTACCGTTATTTCGGAGATGTGAACGCGCAGGCCGACGCAGTTCCCTTTGAAACCGGACCTGGTCGCGCCGCGGACATGGCCGCGCGTGATCGCATCCGACGCTGGCAGTCTTCGCTGCGGACCTTTTACCTGCTGGACACGCCGCTCATCCAATTCCGCGTATTTGGCGATGTCCGCGAGAAGTCGAGAGCCTTTGCTCGGATGGATGACGGCATTCGCGAGGGATGCGCGCGATCCTTCAGGTACATGGCCGAAAGTCTTGAGAATCAGCTCAATAAAAGGCCATATGACCGTGGCCTTCCGGGTAGCCTCGTGACGATGCTTGAAGCGTCGGGAACTGACGAACAGGCGACGCTTTCAGAACGGGAGGAGGCGCTACTGCGCATGTTGCGCACCATTGCATCGCTGGTCGATCGCATGCAGAGCGAAGTCGCATCCGAGCCGCTTTATGGAACGGCCTGAATCAGAAAACCGGGCGTTCTGGCCACGCATGTTTGGGATAGCGGCGCATCATCTCCCGCCGAACTTGTGGATAGAGGCGCTCCCAAAACCCGGCCAGATCTGTTGTCGTTTGCAATGCGCGATGATTCGGAGCAAGAAGATGGATGACAAGCGGGGTCTTGTTCGGACCGATGCGGGGCGTGTCGTGCATCCCGAAGAAATCCTGCAGACGGGATGAGATCCATGGCGTTCTTCCCTGCTCATAGTGAACCTTCGTCTGGCGTCCATTTTTCAGACGGATGCTGACAGGAGCGATTTCATTCAGAAGCCTGGCATTCAGTTTTTCTTGCAGCAGTGGCATGAGGTTCACAGCGGAAGCTCGCAGTTCGCTGAAGCTCTGCAGTCCAACACATAGCTCGCGCAGTACCTGAGTCACATCCGGTGGTTCGAATCCGGCGAAGGCCAGCCGTCCCATGAACTGCTCCAGAGACTGCGTCTCCACAAAATGTTCGATGCCCGCGTCAAGGGCTTTACGCCACAGCAGATCCTCAGCTTCGGCCCCGGATGCGGCACCTCGCGACTCCTCGATGACAAGGTTGTCATAGAGCAGCGCATTCGTTTGCTCGACGCGCTCCGTAATGCGATTCCAGACCAACGTCGACGTCTCCTCGATGCGGTGTGGAAAAAGATCGAGCAGCCACTCGGGTTCGACTCTTGCAGTCATTCGGATGAGCGGCAACGGATTCTCCTTGCGATCCTCCGCATCGATCGCGAGCATGAATTCATAGGGTGGCGGATCTCCGGCCAGCTCGGCCGAAACGCCGGTGGAAAGCAGGATATGATTCCCAGCTCGCCTTCGAGCGACGCGGTCCGGAAAGCCGGTCAGCACGGAGAGCAACAGCGCCTCGTCGTCGTGGCGACTCTGTTTCTGGGGCCGAGCCATCCTTAGCAGTTGTTCGGTATGCCGCCGCCCGCGATCATCCTGCGGCAGGTCCATGGCCGCAAGCAGGTCATTCTTCGCATAGCGAATGCCCAGGCCCAGCATGGCGGCAACACGGCAGCCATCCTCTCCCACACCTCGATGCAATGCTTCAACCAGGATGCGAGACAAGCGGGGAGGCAGGGGAAAACGTGCTAGGCGCTGGGCGAGGTCGTCGGTCGCTCCAAGCCGATCCAGAAGCAGCTCCGCGCTTTCGACGGCCTTTGGCGGCGGAGCATCCAGCCAATCGACAGCGTCGGGATGGGCGATTCCCATCGCGCGCAGGCTGAGGAGAAGCTGGGAGAGATCGGCGCGCGCAATCTCGGGAGTGTCGTGCTCGGACCGCAGCGCGTAGTCTTCCTGCGAGTAAAGACGCACCACCTGTCCCGGACCGGTGCGGCCGGCTCTGCCGGCTCTCTGGATCGCCGAAGCCTTGCTGATACGTCCGATCTGCAAGGTGGGTAGTCCGGTCCACGGCGAGTATGTCGCGACGCGTGCCAGACCGCTATCGACGACCGCAGTCACCCCTTCGACAGTCACGGAGCTTTCGGCAACATTGGTGGCGAGGATGAGTTTCCTTTGCGCAGCCGGCGAAATGGCCCGATCCTGCTCCGTAGGCGTGAGATCCCCATGCAGCGGCAGGACAAGCAGGTCCGCCTGTGCAGCCATCTCCGCACACTCCCGCATGGTTCGCCGGATCTCTGCTATCCCGGGAAGAAACGTCAGGATGTTTCCGGTATTCTCCTCACGGTCCAGCAGTCTTACAGCTTCTTTCACCTGAATCTGGAGCGGATCCGCAGAGTAAGGCAGATGCCGGAGCGTC
>DASQRJ010000560.1:0-2732 GCA_035642955.1 Acidobacteriaceae bacterium | reverse complement strand
AAAAGCAGTCCTGCAGTTATCTGTTGTCGTCTGAAGTCGTCTGAAGTCGTCTGCCGTTGTCTGCCGTTGTCTGCCGTTGTCTGCCGTTGTCTACACTCCTATGCCGCCCCTTCTCAATGCGCAGAGCATCACCAAAGCCTTCGGTCCCCGTCCGCTCTTTCGCGACCTGTCGTTTACGGTCGATGCGGGCGCGCGCATTGGACTGATCGGACCAAACGGCGCGGGCAAATCGACCTTGTTGAAGATCCTGGCGGGCGATGTGGAACCGGATACCGGCGAGCTGTCGATCCGCAAACGTACTCGTACAAGTTACGTGGGGCAGAGTTCGGAGTTTGCCGCCGATGACACCGTGTGGTCGGTGATGGAAGACGCCGTCCGTGCAGCGGGAGTACCCGCGGCAGAGTGGGATCGACAGATACGGGAGACGCTGGGCCGCGCCGGCTTCCAGGATTTCACCGTGGCGGCTACTTCTCTCTCCGGCGGCTGGCGCAAACGCCTGGCCACTGCACGCGCGCTCGCCGTCGCGCCCGACGTGTTGTTGCTGGATGAGCCGACGAACCACCTCGACCTCGAAGGTATTGAATGGCTTGAAGGCATTCTGACCGGTGCGTCATTCGCTTCTGTCACCATCAGTCACGACCGATATTTTTTAGAGGCCGTCGCGCTCGAGATCGCAGAGATCAACCCCGCCTATCCCGATGGCATCTTGCGTACGCGCGGCAACTACAGCCGCTTTCTTGAGGACAAAGAAGCCTTCCTCGAAGCGCAGCAGCGCCGGCAGGAGTCGCTGGAAAACCGGGTTCGCACCGAAATCGAATGGCTGCGCCGTGGACCGAAGGCGCGCGCCACCAAGGCCAAGGCGCGCATCGACAACGCGCACGCGCTTATCGGTGAGCTGGCCGAGGTCACGGCACGAAACCGCACCGCTGCTACCGACATTGAGTTCAGTGACAGTGGGCGTCAAAGCAAGCGCCTCGTCGCGCTCGATCACCTTGAATATGAAGTGAATGGCCGCACGCTCTTTCGCGATCTGACATTCCCACTCACTGCGGGAACGCGCGTCGGTTTGGTTGGACCGAACGGCAGCGGAAAGACGACCATTCTCCGCCTGCTGCGCGGCGAGCTAGAACCAACCTCCGGGATGCTGGAACGTGCGAACGCATTGCGCATCGTCTACTTCGATCAGAATCGACAGCTCGACACATCGCTGACATTGCGCCGCGCACTCGCGCCGGACAGCGACTCGGTCGTTTATCAGGACCGCGTGATTCACGTGGCCTCCTGGGCATCGCGCTTTCTCTTTACCAGCGAGCAACTGAACCAGCCTGTCGCCAATCTCTCCGGCGGCGAGCGCGCACGCGTTCTTATCGCGAAGCTGATGCTGGAGCCTGCCGATCTGCTGCTGCTCGATGAACCAACGAACGACCTCGACATCGCGACGCTCGAAATTCTCGAAGAGAGCCTGCTCGAATTTCGTGGCGCACTGGTGCTGGTAACCCACGACCGTTATTTGCTGGACCGCGTCTCCACCGTGGTGCTGGGACTGGATGGCCTGGGCAATGCAGGCCGCTTCGCCGACTATCTGCAATGGGAGGTATGGCGCGATGAGCGCCAGCAGGAGCGCGATGCTGCGGAACGGTCCACGGCAAACACGCCCTCCTCCAATGGCGCGCCGTCGTCGCGGAAGAAGCTCTCGTATCTCGAGGCCCGCGAGTATGAAGCTATAGAAGCCCGCATCGCGGAGGCAGAGGCGGCGCTGCAGCGAGCCCGGGATACCGCGGAGAATCCGGCCATCGCCAGCGACGCGGTGCAACTGCAATCCGCATTGCATGAGCTGACGAACGCACAGGCAGCCGCGGATGCGCTCTATGCGCGGTGGGCGGAGCTCGAAGCCAAGCTGGGCTGAACGATGCCGGGACGATAGCTTCACGCGCGAGAGGAACATCGGTGGCGAGTGCTCTCTCTGTCGTCCTAAATGCGCCGGCTCTTTCTTCCTCGAAAGTTGTAACGGGCGGTACGAAAAGCGGACTTCCGTTCGCGCAAAGCGGAGCTATGCTCAAGCTGAGCCGGCTCTTTATGCTGACGGCCACGACATCCAACGAATGCCTCGTTCCCCATTGCCGCGCACGTTCTTCGCCACGTTACCCATTCTTGGCGCCCTGCTGGCTGCGTTTGCCGGGGTGAAAGAATGGCCGCTCCCACTCAGCTTGTTGGCGATGACAGTCATCGCATCGGCGTGTGCGGTTATCTACTGGTCTGCTCCGCTCAGCGAAGAGAAATCGGGCGGGACGCAAACACAGAATTCGCCGGCCGCATTCCTACCAGAGGTTATGCCGGCATTCGCCGCCGCTACGGCACAGCCGCAAGATCAGCTCTCCGTATCACCCGCCAGCGTGACGCCGTCTTTGCCGCCGGCGGGAAGTATCGGCACGCGTGCCGATGGGTCGGTTACAGGTGAGTCCCACGAAACGGATCTTCTGACGGGACTGCTTGGCGCCGAGGCATTTTTTGCCCGGCTGACCGGCAAACTGAACCGCTGCAAGGCCGCGAATCAGACAGCGACCCTCGTGGTGTGCGATATCGATGCCTTTGGCGAGATCAATCGGACTGTCGGAATGGTGGATGCGAATCGCTTGCTGCGACAGGTGGCCGAGTGCTTCCGGCTGACGGTGCGCGAAGGCGACATGCTCTCCCGCCTCGGCGGCGATGAGTTCGGAATCTTCTTTCCCGGC
>DASQRJ010000559.1:0-3829 GCA_035642955.1 Acidobacteriaceae bacterium | reverse complement strand
TGCACGGCCTCAACCGCGATGCCGCCTGCGATCACGATGAGGGTCAGCGCGTTGAGAAATGCCGCCAGAACCCCGGCTCGCTGGTAGCCAAAGGTTTTGGAGTCGGAGGAGGGCCGTCCCTGGAAGTACACCGCCACAAAGGAGAGCAGCAGGGCCAGTGCGTCCGAAACGTTATGACCAGCCTCGGAGATGAGCGCCAGCGAGTGCGCGCGCAACCCGGCAATGAGGGTGACCAGCACGTAAATGAGCGTGGCCGCAAGCGACAGACGCAGGATGCGCTGCGTGCGAGGGCTCTGGGCTCCATGAACGTGCATGGAGATAGTGTAATTTGCGCGCGGTCGCAAGCTCAATGATGAACCCGCACTCCGCGCTAGACGACGTTGCGCTAGACGACAGCCTGGCGCGCATTGGCGCGGCGCAGCGGATGCAGTGGAATGGAGTTCGCGGTGTCGCGAAGACCGCTCCAGCCTTCGGCCACGATGAGACTGTTGCCGGGGTTGTGCGGATCGTACCGCACCGATGCCGGGAAGCTGAGCCGGATCTTGTGAATGTCCACCACATGCTGCAGCAGCGTGACGTCCTGCGAGCACTCGTAGGTGACGCCGGCGACGTCGTATTGATAGAGGATGAGCTGCATGCCCAGCGGCCGCTCCGATTCCTCAGGCGACAGCTCGGAGATGTCCAGCACCGTGGCATCGATGATGCGCCCCTTCTGCACCAGGAGATCGCGGCGATCGCGCTCCAGCTCATCGGGACTGGGACGCTTCCGTGACATCCAGTAGAGGGCGATCGCGGCAGCCATGGCCGTCACGACCGTCACGCCACTTATCAGCTGAGTCTCTCGCAGGGTGATGCCGAACATCGCTGCTCCGGGGATAGGAGAGTGACAGCAACTCTCCATCTGCTGCAAGGATAGCGCAGCCAGGGTGAGAGGCGAGTTACGAATCGGTGTCTGCGGGATGGCGCAAAAGGGGGATACAAAAGCATTCCTGCCGCTGTCGTGTACCAGGCAGGTTCCGCGAGTGTGACTTTTCCTTGACGGAAAAGCGAACGCGTCTCCGCCGCAAATGCCTGTCAGCGCGAAGCGTATAGTGAAAAGAGCATGAATGAGCCAGTCGTAACGCCGCCAGCGGGACCTCCGCGGCGGTTTTCCACAAGCACATCAGGCGGTCCCGAAGTGGGATCGCTATCGCTTTCCGGTGAGCGCCGCATTCGTTCCACCACGGTTATCTGCGTGCGCCGGGGCAGCAGCGTCGTCATGGCGGCGGATGGCCAGGTTACGTTGGGCGACAGCGTTATCAAGCACACGGCTAAGAAGATACGGCGCCTCTACCAGGACAAGATCTTGGCCGGGTTTGCCGGTTCCACCGCGGATGCCTTTTCGCTCTTCAGCCGTTTCGAGGGCAAGCTGGAGCAGTATGCCGGCAACCTGGGCCGTTCCGCCGTGGAGCTGGCCAAGGAGTGGCGGACGGACAAGATGCTGCGGTCGCTGGAGGCTTTGCTGGTGGTGGCGGACCCGCACCAGACCTTCCTGATCAGCGGCTCGGGAGATGTGATCGAGCCGGACGAGGGCATTGCGACGATCGGTTCGGGGGGATCGTTCGCGCTGGCGGCGGCCCGGGCCCTGATGCAGAACACGGAGATGGGCGCGCGCGACATCGCGGAGAAGAGCCTGCGGATTGCCGGACAGATCTGCATTTACACCAACGACCAAATCACCATTGAAGAGTTGAGCGCCTGAGTCGGGCTGACATTGGTTGAGCGGCGCTTTGCGCCGATACTGAACGGAAGGTGAAGCAGATCCTTCGCTCCCACCTTCGGTTACGCTCAGGATGACAAGCGGGATAAGCCCGGAAGGAGATTGAGAGCAAGATGGCTATCTATTTACCGGGAACAGCGGAGGATCAGGAGCTGTCGCTGGATGAGCTGACGCCGCGGCAGATTGTCGCGGAGCTGGACAAGTACGTGGTGGGGCAGAGCGCCGCGAAGCGGGCGGTGGCGATTGCGCTGCGCAACCGCATGCGGCGGCAGAAGCTGCCACCCGACCTGGCGGAAGAGATCATGCCGAAGAACATCATCATGATCGGGCCAACGGGCGTGGGCAAGACGGAGATTGCGCGGCGGCTGGCCAAGCTGACCGGATCGCCGTTCCTGAAGGTGGAGGCGTCGAAGTTCACCGAGGTCGGCTACGTGGGGCGCGACGTGGAGTCGATGATCCGCGACCTGGTGGAGATCGCCATCGACATGGTGCGCGAGGAGCGGCTGGAAGAGGTGGAGGACAAGGCCGAGCTGAACGCCGAGGAGCGGCTGCTGGACCTGCTGCTGCCTGCTCCGGCAGCTACCGCGAAACCGCCGGAGAACAAGACGGACTCCAAGGTGATCGACATGGTGAGGGCGCAGGAGACGGCGCCCACGGGCGAGATACCGAAAGAGTCTTCCAAGGACGGCAGCGACAGCCACAACCGCACGCGGGAGAAGCTGCGGCAGCAGTTCCGCGAGGGCAAGCTCGACGATCGCACGGTGGAGATCGATGTGCGCGAGCGGAATACGCCGAGCTTCGAGATCATCACCAATCAGGGCCAGGAAGAGATGGATGTCAACCTGAAGGACATTCTTCCCGGCTTGTTCGGACAGCGGACCAAGAAGCGGAAGATGAAGGTGAGCGAGGCATTCGAATATCTGGTGCAGGAAGAGGAGCAGCGGCTGATCGACATGGATCAGGTGAACCGCGTCGCGGTCGACCGCGTGGAGAACTCCGGCATCATTTTTCTGGATGAGATCGACAAGGTGGCGGGGCGCGAAGGCGGACACGGGCCGGACATCTCGCGCGAAGGCGTACAGCGCGACATTCTGCCGATCGTCGAAGGGACGACGGTCAACACGCGTTACGGTATGGTGTCGACCGACCACATTCTGTTCATCGCGGCGGGCGCCTTCCACGTGTCGAAGCCGAGCGATCTGATCCCGGAGCTGCAGGGACGCTTCCCCATCCGCGTGGAGCTGCAATCGCTCACCGTCGAGGACTTCATCCGCATTCTGACCGAACCGAAGTCGTCGCTGACCAAGCAGTACGCGGCGCTGCTCGAGACCGAAGGATTGAAGCTCGAGTTCACGCGCGAGGCGCTGGAAGAGATGGCGCAGTTTGCTTTCCGGGTGAACGAGACGACGGAGAACATTGGCGCGCGACGGCTGCACACGATCATGGAGCGGGTGCTGGACGAGATCAGCTTCCTGGCGCCGGATCTGCAAAAAGGGCAGAAGACGGCCGAGGGCGTGCTCGATCTGGCCGCGGCCGCGACGGACGGCCTGGGCGCTACAGTTCCTTTGCCTGTAGTCGAACGCGTGACCGAGCACGGGGTCGAGAAGGTGGTGGTCGTCGATCCGGCGTATGTGCAGGCGATGGTGGCGTCGATTGTGAAGAATCAGGATCTGTCGCGCTACATTCTCTAACCGGCGAGGGTACCCCCCTCCCTCCGGTACGGGAGACCGGCTCGTAACTACCTCACTTTTCATCGGCTTAGACCGTGTCCCGATGGCTAAATTCGTCCAGACTAAGGACTTAGCCGCAAAATCGTCTCAATAAAGGACTTACAAAAGGGAAAGCCACGGAAGGATCTTCCGTGGCTTTCTTCGTCTTTGTCAGGCCTATTTTCAGAATAGCAATTTGGGTGGGTTGATTTGGCAGGTTTCTGCGGTAGTCATCTGGTTCTGTTCAATTTGGGACTTAGAAGCCGGAGGATTCGGCTTTTGTACGTACGAGCTGTTATGTAGTGCTCAACAGAGAATTTCTTATGTTGTGTCCAAAATTATGTTGTGTAGAGAGCGGTTC
>DASQRJ010000558.1:0-5253 GCA_035642955.1 Acidobacteriaceae bacterium | reverse complement strand
GTCTTGAGCTGAGTAGCGACCGGTGTTGCCAGCAGTCGTGGGCCGGAGACGACTGTCACATCTTTCACTTCGCCCTCGGGGCTGTATGTGACTCGCGCGAGGATCGTCCCCGATATGCTGGCCGCTCTTGCAATTGGCGGGTACACAAGTTTGTCACCATCGCCGTGGCCGGTGACGTCGCACCAGCGAGTTTCCGCTCTGCATGCCGAGACGAGAAGCGCCATGGCAAACAGGATGAAAGCGCTCTTTGGCACGAATGCTCCAAATCGTTCGAGCGATGGTAGCACCCCAGTCTCACTTGATTCCCTGGGTCCACTGCAGGATGGCCTGCGCCAGCTCAGCGCGCTGGCCGGAGTAGCTATGGTCGGTGTCCCAGTGGCGCTCGGTGACGTGGGTGTCGCCGGCTTTCTCGATGGCTTCGGCGAGGGCGTGATCGATGGGGGCGAGGCCTTCGCTGGCGGTGATGACGAAGACGGGTCGTGGCGCGATGGCAGACGCGAGATTGAGAAAGTTGAGCGCCTGCTGATGGTCATGGATCTCGCGGGCGAGCGCCAGGCCGCTGGTGCCGGCGAGTGGGGCGAGATTGTTGTCTTCGGCGAGCGTCTTTGCCTCGTTTGGAACGGTGGGTGCGGCGGCGCCGAGATGGCGGCGGTTTTCGTAGTCGGCGCCGATGTTCCACGCGGAGATCAGCACGGCGGCAGCGACCTGCGGGTTGTGCGCGATGGCCGAGGCGGCCATGTACCCGCCCATACTGTGACCGATGACGACGATGCGATGCGGGTCGATGCGGTACTTCTGCGCACTGGCGGGATCGAGGAGGAAGCGGACCTGGGTGTCCGCGTCTTCGGCGGCGTGCTCGAAGGAGAAGCTGCCTTTGACGCCCCACGACCCGCGGTAGTGCATGGCGAGCACATTCCAGCCGTGGGCGCGGAGCTCCTGCGCGAGGTCGAGGTTCTGCTCGAAGCCGGGGAAGCCGTGGAAGATGATGGCGGTGGGATGCCGGCCCGCTCCGGCGGCGAGATAGAAGATGCCGAGAAGATTGCTGCCGTGGCTGGGCAGGATCATTTGCTGCGTAGCGGCGGGCGGGTTGGCGGCGGTTTGCGCAAGGAGCGGCGTGGCGAAGAGCAGCGTCGCGGCGAGGGCGTGCAGGACTTTCATGGCCGGAGTATAGCTGGCTGGACTCTCTGCCGTGGGATCGCCGGCCCCTTTCGGGCCGACCGGATTGTTGGGGAGCTACCCCCACCCTGGCTTCCGCCAGAATGGGGCACTCCGGTGCGGTGGAACTGCAGACGCCTCGATCACTTCCTGTATCCACTTCCGGGATCCACTTCCGGGATCATGATGATGCCGGCTGCCGAACGGGACGCCGTGTCTTGGGCAGGAGGAACCCGACGGCGATGAGCCAGAGGAAGCCGGGGAAGCGAACGAGCGGGATGAGGAAGAGCAGCCTGGGATAGACGAGCAGGTGGAACCAGCTCAGCTCGCCGGCGGCGGCGAGGAAGAGGCCGAAGATGATGAGCCATTTGGGGAGGAGCTTCATGAAGGCGGCGGGAATGGAGATGCCGGCGATGAGCAGTCCCATGGGGATGGAGAAGCCAGGGCCGCCGAGGCCGTAGCCGAGATAGTAGAGCGCGATCACGACGCCTGGATAGGGAGAGACGCTGGGATGAATCATCGCCCACGTGGCCATGGTGCCGGCCATGGCGTCGAAGACGACCCAGAAGCCGCCGAGGAGCGCGATGTAGACGCCGGCGGCGCGCGCGCCGAGGAAGTGCAGACGGCTGACAACGGCAGCGGTGAAGATGCCGAGGCAGACGAAAGCGCCGAGTTGCAGGAACATACATACAAGCACGCGCGTGCCCTGGGTCTGGAAGAACGGGACGATGGTGCTGGCGGACTCCCACGGCCCGGGCCAATAGGGCAGCTTGTAGAACAGGGTGACGGGATAGAGCCCGGCGCAGAAGAGCACCGTATAGAGGATGGCAAGCATGCCCGGGTGCGGGCCTCTGTGGACGACCGCGGGTGTTGTCGCGGATTCGATTTGCGTGTTCATGATGACTTTCTCCTTTCCGCGCGCGGCCTGCGGCGGTTAAGCGAATGCGGTGCGTCCGCGCGTGCGGAGCCAGAGCTCCATGACGAGGGTGTTGAGCGAGAAGCCGATCCAGAAGGCGATACCGAAGAACTGCGCGGGCGTGAGATGGGTGAGGCGCGAGGTAGCGAAGAAGACGCCCATGACCGGGCGCGTGGTGGCGATGCCGAGCAGGATGGCGACGGCGCGGAGCATCCAGCGCTGCTGGTGGGGGCGGTCGCCGCTGCGCGAGAAGGTGAAGGCGCGGTAGAGCGCGAAGAGAAAGAGAGTGTTGAAGAAGAGGACAGCAGAGCGCTCCAGCCATCCGCCGACGGCATGTGCGCTCATGGCATAGGCGGTGATGCCGACGATGAGGCCGAGCGGGAAGATGGCGCGCCCGAGCGTGACGGAGCTGCGGGTGCGGCGCCAGAAGAGCAACGGCAGCAGCACGACGAAAACCAGTGCGCAGAGGATGTGGATGTAGGTGAGGGTGGCGTGCGCGGCGAAGTAGGCGTCCAAGCCGGCGAGTTGCGGCGGAGCGTTCAGGCTGGGTGGCGTGGCGAGCGCCACGATGCGGCGGAGAACGGCGGCGACGGCGATCGCGATGCAGATCCAGAAACCGATCTTCAATCCAAGCGGAAACCGGGCAGGGAGGACAATGCCGGCGGCCGGTTTGACTTGATGGCTGATCTGATTGCCGCTCACGTGGCGCTCCTGATCTTGACGGTTTTCATTCTTACATTTAATTTTACGTATTGTCAAACTAAATTGTTAGGCACTAGGATGCATGTGTGACGAAGCAACGGGCAGAGCCGGAGAAGCGGCCTTACGAGCTGGGCAAGCGGCTGGAGCAGATGGACGAGAGCCGGGCGGCGATCCTGCGGGCGGCGCAGGCGCAACTGGCGGCGAAGGGATATCGCCGGCTGACCATGGAGGGGCTGGCGGCGGAGAGCGGGGTGACACGGCAGACCATCCACAACCTGTTCGGGACGAAGACAGGAGTGCTGGAGGCGGTCTTCGACCTAATTGCGCTGGAGAGCGGAATGGAGCGCATGCGCGAGGTGATGATGCTGCCGCCGGGCGATGCGCAACTGGAACGCTTTGTCGGGGTCTTCTGCGGCTTCTGGGCGAAGAACCGTCTGGTGATCCGGCGGGTACATGGGATAGGGGCAATCGATCCGGAGTTTGGCGCGGTGATCGAGGCGCGCAACAAGCGGCGACGAATGGCGGCTTCACGAATTGTGCAAACAACCGGACGCGTCGGCGACACCAAGCAATGTGCGACGATGCTGGCGGCGCTGACGTCGTTTGAGTTCTTCGACGCGCTGGCGGAGAGCTGCGGAAGCGAGACGGAGGCCGAAGCGATGGTGCTGCGGCTGGCGCGGAGTGCGCTAGCGCTGCGCGATGCAGGGGATGCCGGCCACTGATGCTGCGAAATTTTGTGCGGATTGCGAAGCGTTCGCTTTAAGCTGGCTGCCGGAGGTGGTTCAGGAATGCGGAGCCGGCATATTCGGGTCGATCGTCGTATTTCGAGCACCGTTGGCTGCTTAGCTGCCCTTCTCCTTGTCCCCGTGGCGCACGGCCGATCTTCCAACGGAGTCGGGAGTGTACTCGAGAAAGTCGCGGATGTGCCGATGCCCGGGCCGGCGGTTCGCTTCGACTACCAGAGCTTCGATCCATCGAGCGGACGTCTGTACATCGCGCACATGAACGCCGATCAACTGATCGTTTTCGATACGGTAAAACGGCGAGTGATTGCGAATCTGGATGGCTTTCCGCGTGTGCATGGCGTCACAGTCGCAGCCGGAATTCATCGCGTGTATGCGTCTGTGACCGGGACGCATCAGGTCGCTGCGGTCGATACCGATACGCTGAAGATGGTTGGGAAGGCCGGACCCATTGTCTATCCCGATGGCCTTGCCTATGCGCCAAAACAGAAAAAGATATTTGTTTCCGATGAACACGGCGGGGTCGACGCGGTGATCGACGCGGCGAGCAACAGGCTGATTGCCAGCATTCCTCTCGGCGGTGGCGCGGGGAATACGGTCTACGACCCGGTCTCCGGACACATCCTGGTTGCCGTTCACGGCGCGAACGTCCTTGCCATCATCGATCCGGAGACGAATCGCATCCTCCGCCGTGTGCCGCTTGCCGGGATTGAGAATCCGCATGGCATCGCACTCGATGCGCCGAATCGCCTCGCATTCGTCGCCGGCGAAGAGAACCACACGTTGGCGATGGTCGATCTAAACAGCATGAAGGTGCTCTCGACGCAACGGACGGGCGATGATCCCGACGTGCTGGCTTACGATCCGGGGCTGCGGCGCTTATATGTCTCGGCGGAATCCGGTCGGGTTACGGTGTTCGAACGCAATGGTGCGACGCTTGCACTTCTGGGATCTTTCGAGATGCCGCATGCGCACACGGTTTCGGTAGATCCGAAGACGCACTTGGTGTATTTGCCGCTGGAGAATGTGGACGGTCACCCGCTGCTCAGGATCATGAGGCCGGTCACTTCGCAGTAAAGGCGGAACATGTGACGAGATTTGTCACGGCTCTAGAGCATTTTCCCTGTAGGTATAGAGCGGCCAACGGAAGTTCTTGTGGCTTTTCGTTAAGGAAAAGCCACACCGAGAGACTCTCCGCTGCCTCACAGCATCAGGGAAAAGGTTCTAATGAGCCAAACACGATGGATATGCCGACGAAACACAACACGGATGTCCTGATCGTTGGTGCGGGGCCGACGGGCTTGGTGTTGGCGCTGTGGCTTACGCGTGTGGGTGTGCGCGTCCGGATCGTGGACAAGACCGCGGAGGCGGGGACGACCTCGCGCGCGCTTGCGGTGCAGGCGCGGACGCTGGAGTTCTACACGCAGCTTGGCATTGCGGACGCGGTGGTGGAAGCGGGACGAAAGACGATCGCCGCGAATATGTGGGTGGCAGGCAAACGGGTGGCGCACATCGTTCTCGGCGAGATGGGCTCGGGACTCAGCCCGTTTCCCTATGCGCTGGTCTATCCGCAGGATGAGCACGAGCGTTTGCTGGTGGACCGGCTGAGCGCGGCGGGCGTCGAGGTGGAGCGGCAGACGGAGCTGCTGAGTTTTGCGGAGACGGCAGATGGCGTGGTAGGGAATCTACGGCGCGCCGATGGGTCTATGCAGCAATGCACAGCAACATACATTGCCG